>JAXDCR010000039.1:0-10238 GCA_034677845.1 Bacteroidales bacterium
TCATGCCCAGGCAGGGGCAGTCCGTAGAAACCTGCATCATCTCAAAATGGCTTAAAAACAAGGGGGACAATGTAAAAAAGGGAGATCTGCTTTTCTCTTATGAGACCGATAAGGCATCCTTTGAAGTTGAAGCCGAGGAAGACGGCGTTTTGCTTGACATATTCCACCATGAAGGCGAAGAGGTTCCGGTGCTTGTCAGCGTGGCCGTTATCGGAAAAGAAGGCGAAGACATTTCATCCCTGCTGCCTGCAGGCAGCGGCACCTCCGGAGCAACCGGCACACCTTCCGGAGCAGATGCCGCGACTGCCGGCGATCCGGAAAAGGATATCTTCGGTTTTCAGGAACCTGAAAAACCTGCAGCAGACATTCCCTGCGGGCAGCTGCGGATTTCACCCCGCGCCCGCATGATGGCATCCGTGAACAAGGTCAGCCTTGATGCCATCCGTGGTTCAGGTCCCAACGGCCGCATCATCGTGCGCGATATCGAATCGGCCCTGCAGGCTGCCGCTTCCGGTGTAAAAACAACAACCGGAAAAACTCCCGGCCCGCCGCCTGAAGCTGTGACCCCGGCCGCGCCATTCACCGCCGATTATGAAGACAGAAAACTGACCACTGTCAGGAAACTGATTGCACGGGCGATGCACGAGTCGCTCCGGCAGTCTGCCCAGCTGACGCACCACATGAGCGCAGACGCGCGAAGGCTTCTTGCCCTCCGGAGCCGGGTCAAGGCCGACATGGACAAAGGGAGCCAGGTGAACGTCACGCTGAATGACATGGTCTGCTTTGCCGTCATCCGCGCTCTTGAGAAATTCCCTGTAATGAACAGCCATTACCTGGGCGAAAGCATCCGCACCTTCAGAAAGGTGCATCTGGGACTGGCGGTCGATACGGAAAGGGGACTGATGGTGCCGGCACTAAGGGATGCCGGTGACCTGTCACTCAAAGGCTTGTCACTGAAGCTGCAGGAGCTGGCGGGACTATGCCGCAGGGGCACCGTGAATCCCGATCTGCTGTCTGCCGGTGCAGCGTCGTTCACTGTATCCAATCTGGGTGGTTACGGGGTCGAAATGTTCACACCGATCATCAACCTTCCCCAGGTGGCCATCCTTGGCGTGAACACGATAACCTACCGTCCCGCAGACCTTGGCGGCGGAACCTTCGGATTTGTGCCGGTGATGGGTCTTTCGCTCACCTATGACCACAGGGCGGTGGATGGTGGCAGCGCCACCCTTTTCCTCAGAGAGATAAAGGATCAGATCGAAAACTTCAGTGCCACCATTTAAAACAAGTTGTAATGCCAAAAAATCAGTTTATAGATCCGGCTGCCTTAAGGAAGGAGGGGCAGATAAGCTTCGGAACCATACCGGTCAACCAATACCGGAAAAGCATTGCAGAGGAAAGGGTAAGCCTTTCTGATGCGGATTTTATTCGCATATACCGCGACATGGCCATCATCCGGGAATTTGAGAACATGCTGAATGAAATAAAAATTAAGAACGAATACCAGGGCATATCCTATAATCACCCCGGTCCCGCCCACCTTTCCATGGGACAGGAAGCCGCCGCAGTGGGCATGGCCTACCACCTGACGGTGGATGATCTTATTTTCGGCTCGCACCGCAGTCACGGTGAAATACTGGCAAAGGGACTGTCAGCCATCCAACAGCTTACTGAGAAAGAGCTGTCAGACATTATGGAAAATTACTTTGACGGCAGAATCCTTGCTGTTGCCGGAAAGTCATTTTCAGGTACCGTGAAGGAACTGGCTGTGCGTTTCCTGCTTTATGGCACGCTGGCGGAAATCTTCGCTCGTGAAAACGGTTTCAACAAAGGTCTTGGCGGTTCGATGCACGCTTTCTTCACTCCCTTCGGCGTATATCCCAACAATGCCATCGTCGGCGGTTCGGGTGACATTTCCGTCGGAGCGGCCCTGTTCAAAAAGGTCAACAACAAACCCGGCATTGTCGTTTGCAACATCGGAGATGCATCCATGGCCTGCGGTCCCGTATGGGAAGGCATCTGCTTTGCTACCATGGACCAGTACAGGCAGCTGTGGGATGAACCCTACCGGGGGGGACTGCCCATACTGTTCAACATAATGAACAACCAATACGGCATGGGCGGCCAGACAAGCGGGGAGACGATGGGTTACGGCATTGCCGCCCGCATCGGGGCAGGCGTGAATGCAGAAATGATGCATGCCGAAAGGGTTGACGGTTACAATCCCCTTGCCGTCATGGATGCCTTTAAAAGAAAAAAGCAGCTGCTTCTTGACAAAAAGGGGCCCGTCCTCCTTGACACCCTCACCTACCGTTTCAGCGGACATTCCCCTTCGGATGCCTCCTCCTACCGGACAAAAGAGGAGCTCGAGGCATGGCAGAAAGTCGACTCCATAATCGAGTTCGGCAACCGGATCGTGCAGGCAGAAATATGCACCATGGCAACCCTTGAAAACATAAAAACCGGCATACGGCAACAGATGCGCGAAATACTCTCCCTGACCATCGATGATTACATATCGCCCCGTCTTGACCTGGTTGCCAATCCCAATGCCATCGGGGATATGATGTTCTCCAACCGCTCCGTTGACAGGCTGGATGACCGCAAACCGGAGGTTCTGATGCCTCTGGCCGAAAATCCCCGCGTCAGGTCACTTGCCACAAAGGAAAGGTTCTACCTGGATAAAAGCGGCAAAAAGGTATCCAGGACGAAGCTCTTTCAGCTGCGCGACGGCATTTTCGAGGCGATAATCGACCGTTTTTACAAGGATCCGACACTGGTGGCCTATGGTGAGGAAAACCGGGACTGGGGAGGGGCTTTTGCCGTTTACAGGGGCCTGACGGAGGCGCTGCCCTATCACCGGCTGTTCAACGCTCCCATTGCCGAAGGGGCCATTGCGGGCACCGCAATAGGTTACGGCATGGCCGGGGGTCGCGTGATCGCCGAGATCATGTACTGCGATTTTCTGGGCCGATGCGGCGATGAGGTCTTCAACCAGCTGCCCAAGTGGCAGGCGATGAGCGGCAACCTGATAAGGATGCCCGTTGTCATAAGGGTTTCGGTGGGCTCCAAATATGGGGCCCAGCATTCACAGGACTGGTCCTCGCTGGTGGCGCACATTCCGGGGATCAAGGTTGTTTTCCCGGCCACGCCTTATGATGCGAAGGGACTTATGAACAGTGCCCTGCAGGGCACCGACCCGGTCATCTACTTCGAGAGCCAGCGGATATACGATGTGGGAGAACAGTTCCATGAAGGGGGCGTTCCGGTTGACTATTATGAAATACCGCTGGGTGAACCCGACATTAAGAGAAAGGGGTCAGACATAACCATACTGACAATCGGTTCAACACTGTATGTGGCTTTAAAAGCCGCTGAAATGCTTCAGGAAAGATATGGCGTATCGGCAGAGATTATAGACGCCCGTTCGCTGGTGCCATTCAATTACAGTCTGGTGCTGGAATCAGTTAAAAAGACGGGGCGGATACTGCTCGCCAGCGATGCCTGTGCCAGGGGCTCCTACCTGCGCGACATGGCCTCGCAGATCACTGAAATGGCTTTTGATGACCTTGACGGTCCCCCGGTGGTGGTCGGCTCACGCAACTGGATCACCCCTGCATACGAGATGGAGGAATACTTCTTTCCCCAGCCTTCATGGCTGCTGGATGCCATACACCAGCGCATACTGCCGCTTGAGGGGCACCGCGTGAGCGGCGACTGGACTGTCGAGGAACAGCTCAGGCGAAGCAGGGCAGGTGTCTGACGGATCAAGCAATATCCCTGAAAACATTTACAGATGAACAACTACCTGGCATCTTTTCCCGGCGAGCATGAACTGCTTCAAAAATACCCTGACACTCAGGTGCTGGAGGTGAACGCTCACATCCATACGCCCTATTCATTCAGCGCCTTTGACAACCTCGACCAGCTGTTCGGGATGGCCGTAAAGGAATCGATGGCAGCGCTGGGAATAAACGACTTCTTCGTTACAGACGGTTATGAGGAATTCTGTACAAAAGCCATTGAAAACCATATTTTCCCGCTTTTCAACATCGAATTCATCGGACTGCTGAAAGAGGAACAGCAACGCAACATCAGGGTCAATGACCCGAACAACCCCGGCCGGTGCTATTTCAGCGGAAAAGGTCTGGATTACCCGTTCCACCTGAAAGGGGACCTGAAATCAAGGTTGACCCGAGTGATCAGTGAAAGCCAGCTTCAGGTAAAGTCGATGATTGACAAAACAAATGCCTGGCTGGATCAGGTGGGCGCCGGCATCTTCCTTGATATGGAAGGAATCCGGACACGACACGCCAAAAACCTGGTGCGGGAGAGGCACATTGCCAAAGCATTGCGCATAGCCGCCTTTGAAAAAGCCACGCAGGAAGAGGAACGATTCCTTTTGCTGACCAGAATATTAGGCGGAAAAGCACCTGCTTCACCCCTGCCGGATATCCCGGCCCTGGAAAACGAGATCAGAAACAGCCTGTTAAAAGCCGGCGGCAAGGCATATGTCGAGGAGGACGAAAAAGCCTTCATGCCCGTTGATGAGATTATCAGGATCATCGTTGACGCAGGGGGTATTCCCTGCTATCCGGCGCTGCTGGATGATAAAAACGGCCGCTGCACCGAATATGAAGACAACCCGGAAAAGCTCAGAAGAGAACTGATAAAAAGACACATAGGATGCGTTGAACTGATTCCCGGACGGAACGATGCAGCCAGGCTGCAGGCTTTTGTTGAATATTTCGATAAAAACGGCTTTGTGATCCTGATGGGCACCGAACACAACTCGCCGGGAATGATACCCCTTGCCTGCGGCACCAGGGACGGAAAGCCGCTGAACGATTTCCTCAGGAAAGTGTCATGGGAAGGTGCCTGCGTGGTGGCCGCCCATCAGTACCTCAGGGCAAGGGGTGGCGAGGGTTATACAGACAGCAGGGGCAGACCTTTGGGCGACCGCAAACCTTACCTGGCCTCCCTGGGCAACGCTGTGATCCGTTTCGCCATCCATGAATATAAATGACAATCCAGTGAAGCACCCATGCCATAGTATTTTTTCAGGAAGTATGCTGACCGTGTGTTCCACATGGTGCAAGACCAGCTTATACATAATGCAAAACCAGCTTATAATTAATAATTTAATGATAAAATAAAGGTATGAACCCCGACCTTACAGACATCATTGAACTGTCGCACTACTTTGGCGGCAACAAGGAGTATGTGATTGCCGGCGGAGGCAACACCTCCTTCAAGGATGACATGCACATCTGGGTGAAAGCAAGCGGTGCTTCCCTTTCCGAAATCACCGCCGAAGGTTTTGCCGTGCTCGACCGCAGTCGTCTGCAGGAGATTGGCCGCAAAAAATACAATCCCGACCCTTCCATACGCGAAGCTGAGGTGAAAAATGACCTGTACGCAGCCCTGTTGCCCGGCACAACCGCAAGGCCGTCGGTAGAAACCTCACTCCATGAGCTTATTGCCTATCCTCTTGTGGTGCACACCCACCCCACCCTGGTGAATGCGGTGACCTGTTCTGTCCGTGCGCAACAGACAATTCAGCAGCTGTTTGGCCGGGAAGCCCTGTTCATTCCCTATACAGACCCGGGTTATACCCTTTTTACGGTTATAAGGGACAGGCTGACATCGTGGAGAAAGGAAAACGACCGGGACCCGGAGATCATTTTTCTTGAGAACCATGGCGTTTTCGTGGCCTCCGAGACCGCACGGGGCATTAAGGAATTATACAGCCTGATAGACTCCCGGATCAGACCCCTGATCAGCAGGATGCCGGATGCAAAACCCCTCCCCGTGCCTGATGATGTTTCATGGATATTGCCTGCCATGCGCATGATCCTGTCACGCGAATCCATCCGGGTGGGCCGTATGGCCAGCAGTGCCCTTATACAGCATTTTGTCAGCGATGTTGCCACCTTCAGGGACGTGTCGCGGCCCTTCACACCGGATCAGATCGTATACTGCAAAGCACATCCGCTGTTTATCGAAAACGAAAAACCGGAAGATGCCATAAGGGAATTCGCGGATAAACTGGATGCCTATGTTCATCAGCATGGCTGCCCTCCAAAAGTGGTGGCATTGAAAAAAAGGGGTGTCGTGGCTTTTGATGATAACATGCAGGCTGTGGAAACGGTGCAGGAGGTGTTCGGGGACCTGATGAAGATAAGTTTCCTGACGAAGAATTTCGGGGGTCCGCATTTCCTGGATCAACGGTCCGTAAGCTTCATTGACAGCTGGGAAGCGGAGAACTACCGGAGGCAGGCGGCAAATGCACCTGCGGGCCGGGGCAGGGTCGCAAACAAGGTTGTCATCATCACCGGAGGCGCTCAGGGTTTCGGAGGCGGCATCGCTGAAAGTTTCTCCGAACAGGGTGCAAACGTCATAATCGCCGATCTGAACGAGGAAAAAGGAAGGGAGATGGAAACGACCCTTAACGTAAAACAAAAGAATGGCCGGGCCCTTTTCGTGAAGACAGATGTCAGTGATCCTGAGTCGGTTAAGCACCTGATGACCGAGACAGTAAAAAACTTCACCGGATTTGACGTGCTTGTCAGCAATGCAGGCATTCTGCATGCAGGGGGGCTTGAGGAGATGACTCCGGAAGTCTTCGGGCAGATGACACGGGTGAATTACACAGGTTATTTTCTTTGTGTCAAATACGGCTCTGAAATCCTCAGGCTTCAGTCGCGATACCACCCCTCGCACTTCACCGATATCATACAGATAAACTCCAAATCAGGCCTCAGGGGCAGCAACAGAAACTTCGCCTATGCGGGGGGAAAGTTCGGGGGAATAGGCCTTACCCAGTCCTTTGCCCTTGAGCTGATACCCTTCCGCATTAAGGTTAATTCAATCTGTCCCGGCAACTTCTTCGAAGGCCCGCTCTGGAGCGACCCGGAAAAAGGCCTTTTCGTCCAGTACCTGCAAACCGGCAAAGTGCCGGGAGCCAAGACAATAGAAGAAGTCAGGGCATACTATGAAAGGCAGATCCCCGCCGGTAGGGGATGCCGTATTCAGGATGTGATGAAGGCCATATATTATGCCATTGACCAGGAATATGAGACGGGTCAGGCAATACCGGTGACAGGGGGACAGGAAATGCTTCGATAGATAATCTTATAAAAAACACGATGAAGACAAAGGCAGTTCGCATATACGGCAAGGATGACCTGAGACTGGAGGAATTTGACCTTCCTCCCCTGCGTGACAATGAAATACTGGCACACGTCATCTGTGACAGCATCTGCATGTCATCCTACAAAGCCACGCAACAGGGAGCCGAGCATAAAAGGATACCGGATGACGTGCACCTGCATCCGACAATAATCGGCCATGAATTCAGCGGTGAGCTGGTCGAGGTGGGCGACAAATGGAAAGACACGTTCCGGCCGGGGATGAAATTTTCAATCCAGCCTGCCATCAACTATGAAGGGGGACCGGTGGGCATTCTCAGCGCGCCCGGATATTCGTATCCGTATATCGGAGGCGATGCAACCTATATTATTATTCCCAATGAGGTAATGGAACAAAACTGTCTGCTCCCTTATCACGGCGAAGGCTTCTATCCTGCGGCCCTGGCAGAGCCTCTCTCCTGTGTGATCGGGGCTATGCATGCCAGTTATCACAGCCGTCCGGGCTCCTACATCCACCGGATGGAAATTGTCCGTGACGGCAATATGGCGCTGCTGGCAGGGGCGGGACCAATGGGACTGGCCGCAATCAACTACGTGCTGCACCGGACAGACCTGAAACCGTCACTTCTTGTTGTGACTGACATTGACGCCTCCAGGCTGGGAAGGGCTGAAAAGCTGTTCCCTGTATCATACGCTTCTGCCCGTGGCATCCGGTTGATCTACCTGAATACAGGGGATCTAAAAGAACCGGCGGCCACCCTTCGTGACATCACCTCAGGCAAAGGCTTTGATGATGTGTTTGTCTTTGCCCCCGTGGCGGAGGTGATCGAGCTGGGCGATGCCATCCTGGCCTTTGACGGATGCCTGAACTTTTTTGCGGGGCCAGGCGATCCGGAATTCAGGGCAAAATTCAATTTCTACAATGTCCATTACAATTTCACCCACCTTGTCGGCACCAGCGGAGGGAACAACCAGGACATGCAGGAAGCCATTGACATGATGGGAGGGGGTCTGGATCCGGCGGGACTGGTGACACATATCGGGGGACTGGATGCGGTTATCGCGACGACAAAAAACCTGCCTTATATCCCCGGTGGCAAAAAGCTTATTTACACAAACCTTTCCCTCCCCCTGACAGCTGTGGCGGACTTTGAAAAAAAAGGAAAGACAGACCCCCTGATGTTAAAACTGGCTGAGGCAGTGAATAATACCAAGGGCCTCTGGAGCGTGGAGGCAGAAAAAATTCTCATGCAGCATGGAAAACTTTTATAATTTTAGCTTCACGATAACTGCGGAGTGAACGTGGACAATTACTTCAAATACCTCACCTGCAACCCGGAAGACCTTAGCTGGGGCATATACCTGACTGTGGCCGGAAGGGCTGAACTGGCGCCCGGATCTGCGTACCCTCCCAGGGGGCATCCGAAAGGATACCATTTCAACTGGGTCAATGGCCGCGTTCTGAAAGAGTACCAGATCAATTACATAACTCAGGGAGAAGGTGTCATGGAAACCCAAACCGGAAAGTTCACTGTAAAGCCGGGAATGGTAATTATCTTGCGCCCCGACTTGTGGCACCGCTACAAGCCTGTGAAGGAAAAGGGATGGACGGAGCATTACATCGGCTTTAAGGGCGAGATTGCCGAGCGGATTATCGGGAAAAACACGCTGCTGAACCGGTCACCACTGATTCACATAGGTTTTCACAAGGACGTGCTGGATGATTTTAATGGGGTCCTTGACCTTGTCCGCAATGAAAAACCCGGATACCAGCAGGTTGCGGCGGGACTGCTGATGCATATCCTGGGAAGGATCGTTTCAACAGTCAGGGGGAGAAACTTTTCAGGCAGTTCCATCGAAGACAGCATACAAAAAGCCTGCCTTGTCATCCGTGATAACGTTAACCGGCCGCTGCGGATAGAACAGCTCGCCAGGGACCTGGACATCAACTATTCTTTGTTCCGCAAGGCTTTCAAGAAGTACACAGGCTTGTCGCCAAATCAGTACCTCCTTTCACTGCGGATCGCACAGGCTGCCAATCTGCTGATAAGCAGCCAGGAAAGCATTAAAAATATATCTTCCGGCCTCGGGTTTTGTTCTGTATATTATTTCAGCAAACTGTTCAGGATTAAAACCGGTCAGACGCCCGGCGCCTACAGGGCAAGCAGCCTGCCCGCAAAATAAAGCCCGCACCTGAGCCTCCATGATCTGCGGCCGCATAAAAAAACCGGGACGCCCAAGTCCCGGTTTTCAAACACCCATTACATCTATAAACTCCAATTGCCACTAACTGCATTCTAACCCCAACTTGAACATGAACAGCCGGTTTCAGAGCTGTCACCTGGCCGTTCGTGCAGGAGTCTCATCTTACATTGTCATAAAATCTGTTACCTGAAACGTGATCTCTTTCCTTTTTTAGCAAGCGACTGCCAGTGAGTCTGTATCTTATATCTTATTGCTGAGGACGTGCGCCCCCCGGTCCCCCTGGTCCGCCACCCATGAATCCCCTTGGGTTGGCTGCCATATAGTCATCGTATTTCTTGAGTTGCTCAGCAGTGAGGACTGCCTGCAGTTCCTTCCTTTTTTCAGCGTTGAGAGCAGCCTGCTGCTGCGACATGGCACCCATGTTGCCGCCGCCCTGGCCGCCCTGGGGAGGAGCTCCGCCACCCTGGGGAGGAGCGCCGCCACCCTGGGGAGGAGCGCCGCCGCCGGGACCGCCCTGGAACTGGGCCATCATTTTTTCCATGTATTTTACATTAATTGCATTTACCTTGGTTACCTGGTCGGGCGTAAGCTTCAGTTCAGTTGTCATAAGATCTGTCTGACTCTTTGCCATGCTGGCAACATCGGGCTGCATATTTACAGCACAGGCTGCCCTGGTGACCATCAAGACAGTGAAGATTGCGATCGCCAATATTTTTTTCATTGTTTGATTTTGTTAAATGAATGATCTTTTACCAACGTGAATTTCGCTCACAGGACATAAAACCACAAACCAAATCTACAAACAGGGAAATTTTATAGACAAAGGGGGATTTTTCACCGCTGGCGGGAACTTTTTCTGGACAAAAACCGGATATTTATATA
>JAXDCR010000040.1:0-4958 GCA_034677845.1 Bacteroidales bacterium
AAGGACGCCAAACTTCCAAAACTTGACCTGAACGACACCTATTCAAACAAGTACGCTTCGGATTACTTCGTGGAAGACGCCACCTACATAAGGCTCAAGCAGCTTCAGCTGGGCTACACCATCCCCAGGGCCCTGCTTGACAGGGTAAAACTCACCAGCCTGAGGGTCTATGTGCAGGGCGAGAACCTGTGGACATGGGCGAAGGAGTTCTCAGGACTGGATCCCGGGGTCGGGATATCAGGCGACACCGACCTGTCGATGGGCATATCGGGGGGCGGCACGCCCACGCCCCGGCAGATCCTTTTCGGTGTCAACCTGGCATTCTGAGGATGTTACGGTGACGCGATAAAAAATTGCAGAAGCTATGAAGAATAAAATACCAACCCTGACGACCTGCCTGCTGCTGACCGGCATGCTGATCTCCTGCTCCGAAAGCTTCCTTGAACAGGAGCCCATCGGTGTCTTCAGCGAGTCCGTGCTGTACAACAGGGAAGCGCTGAACGACCTGCTCATCGGCGCGTATTCCGACCTCAACGGCACCCCCGAAATGTCGGCCTCGCACGCCGGCACCATGGCCACCAGTCCCAACCAGCCCCTCTTCGGCGTCATCCACGGCGGCGAATGCTTCAAGGGCTCGGATGCCGGCGACCAGCCCAGCTGGCTCGAGATCATGCAGTTCAATGCCACCTCCGGCAACATGAACATCACCCATTTCTGGGTCAAATATTACGACGCCATCTACCGCTGCAACCAGGTGCTGAGGATTGTGAAAGAGGTGAAGGATATGACCGAAGCCCAGAAAACGCAGGTGATCGCCGAGGCGCGCTTCCTCAGGGCCCATTATTACTTTTACATGAAAAGGGCCTTCAACAACATACCGTGGATCGACGAGACCGTCGTCGGGGATTTCCGCATCCCCAACTATGACGGGAGCGGCAACTACATCGAGATCTGGCCCAACATAGCCGCTGACATGGACTTCGCCCGCAGGAACCTTCCGGCCACGCAGACCGACCTGGGGAGGCCCAACAAGTGGGCGGCGGACATATACTATGCCAAAATACTGATGTACCGCGCCTGCGCGGGTGAATATCCTGCCGGCTTCACCGAGGCCCTTCCCATACTGACGAATGCCATTGCCAACGGGGTTACGTCAAAGGGGCAGAAGTACGACCTGCTGGCCAACTACCACGACAATTTCAACTGCACCACGGAAAACGGTGCCGAAAGCGTTTTCGCCTGCCAGCATTCGGCCAACGACGGCACGCCCACCACCGGCATGGCGGCATCGCCCAACGGCGACTTCAACGCGATATGGTTCTACTCCAACAACAAGAACGGCCCCGGCTTCGGCAGGGGATGGGGTTTCTACCAGCCCACCTGCTGGTATGCCGACCATTTCCGCACCGACGCGGAGGGACTGCCGTACCTTGACATGTACGCCACCAATCCCAACCGGCTGAAGGACGACTACGGGCTGCCGCCCGCGCCGGCAGCGCCGGCTCCCGATCCGTTCGTGCCCGACACCTGCGGCGTTGACCCGAGGCTGGACTGGACAATCGGCCGCCGGGGCATACCGTTCCTGGATTACGGCACCTACCCCGGCAGCTCATGGCTGCGCAACCAGAACCACGGCGGTCCCTATATGGTCAAGAAATGGTTCATCTGGAAGAGGGAGGACGGCACCTTCACGGCCGCCGGCACCCGCAACACGGCCATGAACACCGACATCATCCGTTTCTCTGATGTGCTGCTGCTGGCAGCCGAATGCGAGGCCAGGGCGGGAAGCCTTGACAACGCCCGGGCGCTTGTCAACCGCGTGCGCAAGCGCATGGCTGACAACAGCTCCAGCCCCACCCACTGGGTCAAGAAAGCCGACGGCGTCACCAATGCGGCCAACTACCGCATCGGGCTGTACCCCGCGGGGGGACCGAAGGACCCCTTCCTGGCCAGGGAAAGCGCGCTGGACGCCATCCTGTTCGAACGCGCCCTCGAGCTGGGCACCGAAGGGCATGCCTTCTATGACATCGTGCGCTTCGGCAAGGGCGCCGAAAAATTCAACGCTTTCATAGCGGCTGAGAAAGGAAGATTTGATTACCTTAGTGCAGCGGTGTACTCCGACGTCCCGGATGCCTACCTGCCCATACCCAGGGATGCGGTGGACAGGAGCAAGGTGAACGGCGTGGCCACCCTCAAGCAGAACCCCGGATATTAGTTCTTCAATCTATTTATAACCTAAACACCTCTTTATGACCACAAAAAAAGAAAAGAAAGGCATGAGCCGCAGGAGCTTCATTGCCACCACGACTGCTGCCGGTGCCGGTTTGACGATCGTACCCAAACGCGTGCTTGGTTTCGGCCAGCCCGCGCCCAGTGACAGGATCGTCATGGCACACATCGGATGCGGCATCCAGGGATTTGCCGAACTCGGACCCCTGATGGCCAGTCCCGACCTGCAGATCGTGGCTGTCTGCGACCCGGAGACAGACTCAAGGAGCCACCTTAACCTGGGGAACGGGGAAAACGGCATACCGACAGGTACGCTGAACACGATCCGGAACTATGTGAGCAACCCCAAATGGAGGGAAGCCATCAACTACGTTCCGGGCGGACGCAATGTGATGAAGGAAGTCATCGAGACCTATTATGCGAACAACAGGGCGGTGGACAAATTCAAGGCGGTCAATGCCTACAACGACTTCAGGGAACTGCTTGACAAGGAAGACATCGACATGGTGAAGATCATGACGCCCGACCACCTGCACGCCTGGATCGCCATCGCAGCCATGAGGAAGGGCAAGCATGTGATCACCCACAAGCCGCTGGCAAACCGTCTGGCCGAATCGGACCTCGTCATCAAGACGGCCAGGGAGACCGGCGTGGCCACCTACTTCATGCCCTACAACAACTACCGTTCCAGCGACGACATCAAGAAAATGGTGGCTTCCGGCGCGATAGGCACGCTGAAGGAGATACACGAATGGTCAAGCAGGCCGATGTGGAAGCAGAATGTCGAAATGCCCACCAATTACCCGCCCATACCCGCCGGTTTTGACTGGCAGATGTGGCTGGGACCCTGCACCGACCGTCCCTACAGTCCCGATTACACCCATTCCGTGTTCCGCGGGTGGTACGACTTCGGCGGCGGATCATTTGCCGACATGGGCCATTACAGCATGTGGACGGTCTGCGACGCGTGGGACCTTGACGTGCCGGCCTGGGCAGAGGGCTATGGCAGCAAGGGCTGCAGGACGCTGAACTTCGCCACGGGAGGCTTCACCAATGACTTCTCGTTCCCGCTGGCGGCCTGCATGCGCCTGCACTACAACGCGAAAGGCAAGCGCGGTCCCCTCGATGTTTACTGGTACGACGGCGGCATGAGGCCTCCTACAATACCGGAACTGGAGATTGACAACAGGCTGATGGGCAGTTCGGGAGTGCTCTACGTGGGCGACAAGGGCAAGATCCTTGACGGACGCCTGCTGCCGGAAAGCAAGATGAAGACCTATATGGGTAAGGACTACACTCCGCGTGTCGAACGCCAATTTGGCGGCCAGCCGCCGGCAGCGGGACAGGCAGCAGCCGGGGCAGCAGCCGGGGCAGCCGCACCGGGAGCACCGGGAGCACCGGGAGCACCGGGAGCACCGGCAGCACCGGCAGCGGCAGGAGCCGCGGCACCGGGCGCACCGGGCGCACAGGCAGCAGCAGGTCAGGCAGCCGGCACCGCTCCGCGGATCGGCTCACTGCCTCCTGAATTCGACAAATTCATTGCAGCCTGCCGCGGGGGATCGAAGAACAATCCCGGCAACTTCGTGTCGGCCGAGCCCCTCTCCACGATGATCAACCTGGCCATTGTTGCCCTGCGCGCCGGCACCCGGATCGTGTTCGACCCGGTCACCCGGCAGATCACCAACAGGCCCGAATTCAACAAGTACCTCACCCGCGAATACCGCAAGGGCTGGGAGCTTGCCTGAAATAAACCGGTTTAACACTGTCAGTTATAAGGGTGCCCGATGCGGCACCCTTTTTTTAACAGCATTTCCGGACAGCCATTTTTCTTTTTCATCTGTCAAAGGGCAAATAATAAATTTTACTATTTTTACCGGCCGGCTATACAAACGTATGCCGTGGTATAATTTTTGTTTAATCATCATTATGTTAATCTAATCGAAGTTTTATCATGAAAAAAAGCATCTTCTCATCAATGCTACTGGCAATCAGTATCTTTTTCATACTGGGTGGCACACTGCAGGTTTCGGCCAATCCTCCGATGCAGCAGCCCCAGGTTAAAGGCCTCATAACCGATATCGACACCGGCTCGCCCCTGCAAAACGTCACGATATGGGTCAAGGGAACCGCCAAAGGAACCAAAACGGCAGAGGACGGCACCTATGCCATGGAACTTCCTGAAGGCTCCAAAACCCTCATCATCAGCTGCAGCGGCTACCTGACACTTCAGGTTGACATCGAGAGCCGCCCGGAAATCAACATTGCCCTGACTAAGGACACCTCGCCGGAGAGTTCCTCTGCCTGGGGTTTGCAGTAAATGTTCCTTTTTTAATTAAAGCCCTCATTTCACATGAAGGCTTTTTTTTGTCTTATCACGGCGCCTGCCCTGTTCCTTCAGTGTGCAGGCCGGTACGAACAGCCTGAGGTCGAAGCAAGGAAGGCTGAGATCATAAGGGACGGCAAATACCTGTTCCGTGACCTGAACAGGAACGGGGAGGTCGACCCGTACGAGGACTGGCGGCTGCCTGTCGCAGAGCGGATCGGCAACCTCGTCAGCCTGATGACCCTCGAGGAGAAAGCAGGCCTTATGTGTCATCCCAACATTGCCGTGCCGCCGGACGGTAAGGTCGTCTATGACCTGACACCCGATGAGATCCGTGCCATCGAGGAAGGATATTCGGGTCCCGGATCGGCAAGGGGACAGATGAAGTCAGCCGCGACGGCAAAAT
>JAXDCR010000041.1:0-6943 GCA_034677845.1 Bacteroidales bacterium
CCGGCATACGATTCGCTTTTCGGCTTTGTTGTGGCCGATACCATCACCTATCAGGTCAGCATCCGGAACCTGGATCCGAACGACGAATGGACGGAGAAATGTCTGAGCAGGCTGAACCAGAATATGCTGATCGATTCCATATTCAGCATGGTTATGACCGGAAGGGCTGAGGCAACCGATTATGAAACCAAAGAACCCATGGATCCCCGGCAGATAAGACAAATCCTTGACAAACAGGAATTCGACAAGACACGCATCGGCATGATACAGTTTA
This sequence comes from Bacteroidales bacterium, assembly GCA_034677845.1. GTDB lineage: Bacteria > Bacteroidota > Bacteroidia > Bacteroidales > UBA10428 > UBA5072. Next base: position 275 of record JAXDCR010000041.1, read on the forward strand.
CGGAGGTCTGGTACCTTGATCCTCAGCAGGCTGCCATGACAAAGAAAGTTCATTCGCTGGTGCTTGGGTATTATTATTTTGGAAGCGGCGGTGAACTGCTGGGACATACACCTGTTTTTTCAGTTCAATTGAGAAAGTAAGCGGCAGCCCGTCTGTTAATTTTATTATTTTTGCCCGGCGAGGCAACTTACCCTTGAACTGATTGTATATTGATGTAAACTGAATTTATGCTAACTGTCGAAAAAATAGGAGGTACCTCCATGTCAAAGTTTCAGGATGTGATGAAGAACATCATCCTGAAGACCCCGGCAGGCCAGGGTTTGTTTAACCGGATTTTTGTGGTTTCAGCATATGAGAATGTCACAAACTGGTTGCTGGAGCATAAAAAAACAAAAGAACCGGGTGTTTATATAAAATTTGCGAAACTGGAGAATTACAATCTCGCCCTTGAAGAGGTCATGGAAAAGCTGATCGCAATCAACCGCACATTTAAAAGCATAAAGCTTGACCAGGAAAAAGCCGATCTCTTCATTACAAACCGTATCATGCAGGCCAAAAATTATCTTAACAGCCTGGCCGACGTGCTGGCAACGGGTTATGTAAACAGACAGAACATACTTCTCGCATCCAGGGAGATTCTGTCCTCCATCGGCGAAGCCCACTCCGCATTCAATGCGGTTAACATTATGGAAAACAATGGCATTCCGGCTGTGTTCGTCGATCTGTGCGGTTTCAACGATTCCGAATACCTGACAATCGATGAACGCATCCACAAAGCCTTCAGGAATATAGACTGGTCTTCCAGGATACCAGTGGTCACCGGTTATGTCAAAGGCACTGAAGGCATCATGCGTGAATTCGACAGGGGATATACAGAAGTCACTTTCAGCAAGGTTGCAGTAGAAGTAAAAGCAGATGAGGCTATCATTCACAAGGAGTTTCATTTGTCCTCCGCGGACCCGAACATCGTAGGCATAAACAAATCCATTCCCGTTGGATTTACAAACTTCAATGTGGCAGATCAACTGGCAGATATCGGCATGGAAGCCATCCACCCGAAGGCTTCCAAACCGTTAGAAATGGCAGGCATCAATATCCGGATCAAGAACACTTTTGAACCGGACCACCCGGGTACCCTGATATCAAGGAATTATGTGGGTGAAAAATCAAAGGTCGAGATTATCTCAGGCACCGACAAGGTCATAGCTATTGAGATACATGATCCCCTGATGGTGGGACAGGTGGGATTTGACCGGGCGATCATGCAGGCCTTTGAACAATGTGATGTCAGCTACATTCTCAAGGCTACAAACGCAAATAGCATCACCCAGGTGATCTGGGAGGAAGACCTTAATGACAGGCTTATCGGTGAGTTGAAGGAAAAATACTATGAGGTGACTGTAAAACCGGTGGCCCTGGTCTGTGTACTGGGTACGAACATCGCACAGCCCGGTATTGTGGCTAAGGCCACGCATGCCCTCTCGGTCAACCATATTAACGTGGAAGCCATATCACAGTCCATGAAACAGGTAAACATGCAGTTCGTCATCAGCCGGGAAGATTACAGGAAGGCCATTGTCGCTCTGAACGACGCGCTGTGTGCAGGCGTTTCGTGATGCAGGCATGGAGCTTGAATCACCTTCCAGGGCAGTCTGAAATAACGGTTTTACGGGGATATCGTGACGGCAATCCTCTTTGTCAAAATAATCTTACCTTTGTGCTTCATTTTAATCCAACTGAATGGAAATATTCATAAGGAATCTGGAATCCACAGCCCTTGCAGGCAGGAACATTAATCTCAGTTATAAACAGCTTCTCGGTAACATAAGCCGATTTGCAGCTCTTCTGAAGGGCCGGGGAGGCCAGCGCGTTGCCATTTTTTCGGAAAACAGGCCGGAGTGGATCTATGCCCTGTATGCCATCTGGAAAAAGAATTCAATTGCCGTGCCGATAGACGCATTGTCAACTCCGCACGATGTAACCCATATATTGCTCGATTGCAGGCCTGACGTGCTTTTCTGCTCATCGGAAAAGCATCCGGTGATTCTGGAAGCTTTGAAAGAAAGTCATGCGGATACGGAAATCCTCGTGTTTGAAGATATTTCCATGTGCGATGCCATAGAAGCAGAGGATATGGTCATCGCTGACCCTGACCGCACAGCTCTTATTCTTTATACTTCAGGCACCACCGGCGGTCCCAAAGGCGTCATGCTTTCCTTCACAAACATGATCACCAACCTGCATGCCGTTTGCCATGATGTCAGGATATTCACTCCTGCTGACCGGGTGATGATTCTCCTTCCCCTGCATCACATCCTTCCTCTTCTCGGTACCATAGTGGCTCCGCTTTATGTCGGTGCGACAATGGTTCTGAACACCTCACTGAACGCGGAAGACCTGATTTCAACCATGAAACGGTTCGGGGTTACCATTATGATCGGGGTTCCCAGGTTGTACAGGCTTATTTACAAGGGACTGAAGGAGAAAATTACTCAGAACCTTGCTGCTCGGATAATGCTTCGTCTGTCGCGCATCATAAATTCGATGGCCTTTTCAAGGATTCTTTTCAGGACGGTTCACGTGAAATTTGGCGGCCACATCCGGTATCTTGTGTGCGGTGGCGCTCCCATTGACCCTGAAGTGGTGAGCTTCTTCATACATCTCGGTTTCGAGTTCCTTGAAGGTTACGGAATGACGGAAACCGCGCCCATGATTACCTTTACCAGACCGGGAAGCGTGAAACCCGGCATTCCCGGTCAGCTGCTTCCCGGTATAGGCATCCGTTTCCTCGAGGGCGAGATACTCGTATCAGGCGGAAATGTCATGCAGGGTTATTACAACAGGCCCGCAGAGACCTCGGAGGTGCTGAAGGAAGGCTGGCTGCATACAGGAGACCTGGGTTTCATGGATGAAAAAGGTTATCTTCATATAACCGGAAGGAAAAAAGAGATAATTGTGATGCCAAACGGCAAGAATATAAATCCCGAAGAGTTGGAGCAGGCCCTGATCAGGCAGTCTGACTTTATCAGGGAATCCGGTGTGTTTCTCAAAGATGGTGTGCTGCAGGCCATACTGGTACCTGATCTTAAGAAACTGGGTGAATCCGGTATCCTGGAACCAGAGGAATACCTGAAAATGGAGGTCGTAGACAGGGTGAACCGCTCCCTGTCAACCTACAAAAAGATATTGCGTGTTCATATTTCATCCTCCGAACTGCCAAAGACCCAGCTTGGAAAAATCAAACGTTACCTGCTTCCCGGCCTTGCCATGGAAAAAAAGCAGAAGGAACAGCCCGAACCGGACATAAGGGAATACGCGATCATCAGGAAATTCCTGGAAGAAGAGACCCAGCAGCCTGTCAGTCCCTCTGATCACCTCGAGCTTGACCTTGCCCTTGATTCCCTGGCCAGGGTAAGTCTTTCAGCGTTTATTGACACAGCCTTTGGCGTCGGGATCCCTGACAACGGCTTTTCAGATTTTCGTTCCGTCAGCCAGCTGGCGGAATACATCCACCGGTGTAAGACAAGAATGAATCCGGAAGGCATCAGCTGGTCACAGATCCTGAAGGAGAAGGTGCACGTCAACCTGCCTTCCTCACTTTTCACCCATAACCTGCTCAAAAACCTGATTCAGGCTTTTCTCAGTTCATTTGTGCGCATCAGGGCCAGAGGCCATGAAAACCTTCCTGATGATTCCTGCATAATAGCCCCCAACCACCAGAGCATCCTGGACGGATTCCTGGTGGCCGGCCAGCTTAAAAGAAAATTCATAAAAAAGACGTATGTGTATGCCAAGGAAAAGCATTTCAGGGGTCCTTTGATGAAATTCCTGGCAGAGCGGAACAACATAATACTGGTCGATATCAACAAGGATCTCAAACTTTCCATCCAGAAGCTGGCCGAAGTGCTTAAAAAGGGAAAGAACCTGATCATATTCCCTGAAGGTACACGCTCGCTCAACGGCAAGATGGGAGATTTCAAGCAGACGTTTGCCATACTGAGCCGTGAACTCAACGTGCCTGTCGTACCGGTTGCCATTAAAGGCTCATACGATGTTCTGCCTTCCGGATCGAGGTTTCCGAGGCTTTTCAGGAAGGTTTACGTGGAGTTCCTTGAACCGGTACATCCGGGTGATGGCAGTTATGAATCACTGAAAAACAGGGTGTACGAACGTCTGGCCATGCATCTCGGGGAAGATTGAAGCAACGGCAGCCTGTCCCTTTTCGATATCAAAGCATTAAATGCTTATGTTTATCCTTGTTAACAAAGAAAAAAAACCTTATTTTTAAAAGACAAATTAAAATATTGTTGCAATGGAAACCAAAAGTGACAGACTCCGTGATGCTTGTGAACTGGCTGTCGCAGCCTTTCAGAAGCTAAAACAACCGGAATTTGATGATATTATTTCCAAACTTCAGTTTTGTATTGGCAGTTATAATTTCGACAACAATCCGGTGGGACTTGTGGAATATGGATACAAGGCACTGGAGATGCTAAAGGCAGTGCGCAAAGCCAATCCCAGGAAGATTTCCAAAGACCTGATCCGGAAACTCGAAGAGAACCTGGCCTAAAAACATTCCCTTGAAAAGGACCTGTCTCGCAGCAGCTGTCTTAATTTCTTCCATTATTTTATGTGCGCAGGAAGGTTTTAAACCTTCGACTTACCTGGGTGTTCAGGGGGGACTGAACATCTGTCGCGTCAGTTTCAGGCCGGCCATTAACCAGAACCTTCATTCAGCTTCAGGTTATGGTATAATTTTCCGGCATGTTTCCGAACCCAGCATCGGTCTGCAGGCCGAAGTTAACTGGGGACAGAAAGGATGGATCGAAAACCTGGATTCCCTTGGCACGTATAAACGAACCCTTGCCGTAGCTGAAATCCCTCTGACGGCGGCTTTCATTGCCGGCAGGCGCATAATGCGATTCGGTTTCAATATAGGGCCATATCTGAGTTACCGCCGACAGGAAAGTGAAAAGATAAACCTTACTGATACAGCCGGTTACAGGGCCTATTATACAAAACCCCTGGAGGATAAAACTGAATTCGGTTTTTTGGCGGGTTTATCAGTCGAGGTGCACACAAAGATCGGGGTGTTCGGCATTAAAGGATCATACAGCCACAGCCTGACAAACCTGTTCCCTCTGAACGTTGCGGATTATTATTACCAGATTTCCAGGATGCAGGTTTTGCAGACTGGCATATTTTATCTTGTCAGGCTTTAAGTCAACTTGTTACCCTGTTTATGGCGGTATTGTGATCGTGTAAAAATGAAAGAGATCGTTGTCAGGCAGTCAGTTTATCTGCATTATTCCAGCGGGTTCTTTCATCCCATATCCCTCACCACCATCTGTATGGTGGTTTTTGTGCGCTGGCTGAGCAGCAAATCTTTATTCACAAGCACCCTTTCGATTGTGCTGTCATCGTAATAGCGGATGGTGATCAGCTCAAGTCCCTTTGAAACTCTGACCCTGAAATCTTTTTCAAGCTCCCCGATTACCCCGGGAATGCGGCTCGGATCGTTATTGACGCAGATATCAAAACTGATGGCTGAGTTTTGCATCAGATTGATTTTTAGTCCCCATGCCGCCAGGCTGTGGAATATCTTCTCAAGATTCTCCTCGGCAATGAAGGAAAAGTCAACCGGATGCACGTGGATGAGCACCTGATCCATTTTGAAAATGAAGGATGGAACGAGTTTTTCATAATCATTCTGTCCGATCACAGTTCCGTTTTCATCAGGATGAAGAAATGACTTCACGAAAAGAGGTATATTCTTGTTTTTCAGTGGCTGTATGGTTCGGGGATGGATGACACTGGCCCCATAATAAGCAAGTTCAATGGCATCCAGGTAAGAGATTTTGTCAATCTTGATTGTGTTGTCAAACCATTTGGGGTCGGCATTCAGGATGCCCGGTACATCTTTCCAGACAATTACAGCTTCAGCATCCAGAATATATGCCAGGATTGCCGCTGTGTAGTCCGACCCCTCCCTGCCAAGCGTCGTATAAAGGTTGTTTACCGTTGAGCCTATGAAACCCTGTGTAATGTATATCTTATTGCGGCTGAGGTCAAACCATTCCCTGACCAGCTGGGTTGACATGTCCCAGTCCACCCTTCCTTCCCGGAAAGTGCCGTCTGTCTTCAGCCATTGACGGGCATCAACCCACTGGTTGGCAATACCGTTCAGGCTCAGATAGCGGCTGACGATCAGGGTTGACATGATTTCGCCCCAGGATACGATCTGGTCATATTCCTGGTTATAGTGAGTCAGCGGCGGCTTGTGAAGCCTGTTCTCCAGTCCCGTAAAAATCGTCTCAAGTTCCCTGAAAAGCTGATCCTCATGGTCTTTTATAAGTTCCTTTGCAATGTCTTCATGATATTCCCGGACCTTCTGCAGTTCTGCCTTTGCCGTGGCAGGATCACCGTCCATATAGCAGCCCGTGACCCTTTCCAGCGCATTTGTCGTTTTGCCCATAGCAGAAATAACAATAACCAGTGCCTCACTGTATATGTTCAGAATGGAGGATATGTTGCGGACAGCCCCGGCATCCCTGACAGAAGCACCGCCGAATTTCAATACTTTCATTGGCTAATATTTCCGGCAAAATTAATGTTTTGCCATGTAACATGGCAGGATTCCTTAATTTTGTAACCGGACGGACAGATGTT
>JAXDCR010000042.1:0-3998 GCA_034677845.1 Bacteroidales bacterium
ATAGAGATTCTGGGGGCCGGCATTATTGGGCCACCAGAGCCTCGGATTGGCAACTGCAAGTTGGGGAAATTCATCAGGAGTGAAGCTGACGAGTCGGGTTTCTCCCGGAGCAAGGGATACAGGCCGGGAAAAGGTAAGTTTGTCGGTTTTTCCGCTGAGGGTGCCTGCGATTGGGTTCGGGGATGCATTAAATAGCTCAGCCGAAACGGATAATTTTGCCGTATCGGTTGAAGGAAGATTCAGGTCGGTGATAATGTGTGATGTCCGGATGGCAACGGGACCGGTGGCATGCACACTGACATCGTACCAGATGCCCATTCCCCTGTCCGGAGGCGTCGGATTCCAGTCCACCCAGGTGATGCTCAGATCATTGCTTCTCGGGGGGAAAATCTCAAGTGCCAGACAGTTGGCCTTTCCGGTCTGCACAAAGGAGGTGATGTCAAAATCAAAAGTGCGATAGGCCCCTTCAACGACAGTTGTATCAGCTACCAGTTTTCCGTTCATCCAGATATTGGCACGGTAATTTATGCTTTGAAAACTGATCCATATCGTCTTTCCCCTGTATGAAAATGGCAGCCTGAACTCGGTACGGTACCACCAGGCAACCCTGAAAGGACTGTCATCGGGCATCTCACCCCTGCGTTGTGAAGTATAACCGGGAATGGATTCAATGTTGGTGCCATAATAAGGATCAGGATAAAGGCCATTTTCGACAAGGCCGGCCAGCACGGTGGAAGGCACCGACACCGGATACCAGTTCTGCGGCTCATATGAAACGTCAGACAAAGTGCTTCCGCCTGTCGGCACCTGGGAGGTACTCTGGATGCTCCAGCCGTTATGCAGCAAAATAAGATTATCCCCGTCTTTTTGTTCCGCGCAGGAAATGAAAGTTATGCAGAAAAAAATTGACAGAATGGTGATCGCGATCCTGTTCATGTCATATGCCATTTAAAATAAAACCTGTAAATTAAAAACCCCGGCTTGCTCAGTTCTGCCACCTGTGGCAGGATCCATAGCAGGTAAAATTAATGCAGCTCCGGATGATGCAAGGTTAATGCAGTTGTCATTGACGGCATTAACAATGCGGCAAGGCCCGGCCTGCACCATTGCGTTACAGAGGTGACCGGAAACGGTAAAAAAGTGCGGTGCGAACTGTATTATAAACCGGTGAGCGTCACATTTCTGAACTCAATGTCCTTGCCTTCGCTTTGCAGGCAGATACTGCCTTTTGTATGGGAGATCCCGGTGCCTTTGTTTTGCAGCAGGCCGTTAACGTATACTTCTATCGTGCTTCCCGAACAAACTACCTCCATGGTATTCCACTCACCCACGGCCTTTTCGTTCGACGGCTGTTGCTTGGTGATCATATTCCGGCCGGCGGCTGCCCTCTCGGCCATGTCCGCGCCGTTCATGCATACAAAGTCGCCTGCACTGCCTGCCCTTAGCTGGCATTCAAAACATTTGGGCCATATCGTATCGGGTGTGAGGGTATGAATGAACACCCCGCTGTTTGAGGCTTCGACCGGATAACGCCACTCCACATGGAGTCTGTAATTTGAATACTGGTCCTTTGTCCGCATATAACCGTAAGGATCTCCCTTAATGTGGATCACGCCATCTTTGATATAAAAGACAGTTGCCGGATCAACCGAAGCATCTCTTAAATAAAAGACCCAGTTGCTGAGATCCTTTCCGTTGAAAAGCTGAATGACTTTCTGAACATTCTGGCATAAAGCTGTCTGAAAGAACATTAAACCTGCCAGTACAGGCACAAAATGCCGGTTTAAACGAAAATAGAATGAATGTTTCATGTGTAAATAATTTTAATTTTTAAGGTCACATGAAACCTTCATGTTTAATAATTATTATAATGCCTGTTTGTGTTTATTAAAACATGAAGGGTTCATATGTATCGGATTTAATGTTTCCCGGGTCATGTGAATTCTCTGACATCTTGCAGAAGTTTCAAGTGATTATTTTATTATTAAATAATTAATTATAAGCTGGTTATACATCGTATGGAATGCAAAATATTCACGCATGGTTGTTCGCTATGCTCATGAGATCGATCCGCTACGTTGTGTGTAAGCTTTTGCATGGGTGCTTCATGGTACCGGATTGTGAATTTAAACATATTTAATATAATGCCCCATGTGGGAAAGGTTTTTTTTCTCGTAGGTAATCATATCCTGGAAAAAAACAATCCGCCATGCATGAAAAATGAAAACAGGTTAAAAACCCTTCAATCTACTGGCTTTCGTGGAATGGTTTTTGATATCAACTTTGACAAGTTAATGAAAAGTAATAAGTAATGCCGAATATTATTGTATAATAGACAATGAATCTTTAACTTAGTAATTGATAATTATAAGTTGATCAATAACAATGAATTACCTCGCCCATATCTTTCTTTCAGGCGATAATGAAGACGTCATTATTGGTAATTTCATTGGTGACTATGTCAAAGGGTTTGAATTTTCGAAATATTCAGAATTTGTAAAGAAGGGAATCATTCTGCACAGGCATATTGACACTTACACGGATAAGAACATGATCGTCAGGCTGAGCAAATCGAGGATCGTTAGCAGGTACCGAAAGTATTCCGGCATTATTATTGACATCTTCTATGACCATTTTCTGATTCTCTTATGGAATGAGTTTTCCTATTGTCCTCTTGATGAATTTGTAGAACGAACCCATGGAATTCTTGAAAAGCATTTTGATGTCCTGCCGGAAGGCATCCGGTTTTTCCTGCCTTCTTTTATAAGAACCAACTGGATACAAAAGTACGCAACCATCGAGGGACTAAGAGAAATACTTACCAGGATGTCAAGCAGAACCACTCTTCCTGATGAAACTGATTATGCAATCCATACCCTTACAACCGAATATGATAAATTCAGAACAGAATTTCAGACTTTTTTCCCTTCACTAATGAGTTATGTCAGCAAAACATTTGGCATCCAGCTCGGTCCGGATCTGTCACAGAAGATTGCCTACTGACGCTGTTGTTTTCGGATGCTTATCTTGCGTATATCTTTCTTACCGAGTCAAGCCTTAAAAAAATAAACAGCAGTACGGTAAAGGAGATCATAGAAGAACCGCCATAACTGAAGAAGGGTAGCGGAATACCGATGACGGGAAAGAGACCTATGGTCATGGCAATGTTAATGGCCACGTGAAAGAACAACACAGAGGCGACCCCGTATCCGTATATCCGGGCAAAAGCTGATTTCTGCCGCTCAGCCAGAAAGATAATTCTGACCAGCATACCGGCAAACGCGACAATCACCAGGGTAGTCCCCAGAAAGCCCCACTCTTCACCTATGGTACAAAAAATGAAGTCCGTTGACTGCTCAGGAACAAAGTTATACTTGGTTTGTGTGCCCTTGAGGAATCCTTTTCCAATGAATCCCCCTGAACCGATTGCAATTTTAGACTGGTTCAGGTTGTATCCGACGCTTTGTGTGTCTGTTTCCTTTCCCAGAATGATATTGACCCTCATTTGCTGGTGAGGCTTTAAGAAAGAATGAAATACGTAGTCAACCGAAAAAGTGAATCCAACGAGTGCCAATAGTATGAGAATAATCACCAGCACATGTTTTATTTTACGTATGTATGCGAAGACAAGGAAGGCAATGGAAGACAGTGCCAGGGTGATCAGGATCACCTTTTGGCTTTCAAGCGGCAGGGAGAGCAAACGAACGGTCAGCTTCAGCGAGAAATAAATCAAAAAGAAAATGACAGCGGGAATGATTGCATACTTTGTCTTCCTGTAAAGAATGCCAAAACCTGAAGCGGCGCAACAAACAAGGAAAATAATTACATTTTCGGTTGACAGGAGCAAGGTCATCAGGAACAGGGTACAGGCAAAAAGTATGGTACCTGCTATCCATCCCGGCATACCTTCACGGTACAATACAATAAGAAAGCATATAAAGACGACGGCGGTTCCCCAGTCCGGTTGCACAAGTATCAGCATGGCAGGGATCGCTATT
>JAXDCR010000043.1:0-3739 GCA_034677845.1 Bacteroidales bacterium
TCATCCTGGTTCCGTGTTTCCTTATGGATATCATCTTCATAAAGCATGATCCTTTCCAGGTCATCCTCCGTCATCTGGTTCCTCATCTGCAGAAAGTCAAGGATCCTGTCAAGATCATCCTCAAACCGGCTGATTTCCTGCGGTTCCCCGATGACCTTCATTTCATAGTCCCTGGCCACGATCCGGAGCTTCGGGAAAAATGTCTTCAGCTTTTCAAAATTCCTGTTTCCGGATCCATAGAATGCCAGCGGATCAATACCTTCCAAATAGACAAGCTTTTCGATCATCTGTATATTGAGAATATTGATTACATTTGAATGTTCAGGGTCTCAAACGACGGGCTGTTTATGTTGGCAGGCACGGGATAAAGATACAGCTAAATATATTCCTGCGCAATGGGCATACTGACAATAATAAGTGATTGGAACAAAGATGATTATTATGTAGCTGCCGTTAAGGGTGCCATACTGTCACGGTGTCCTGACGCCATGATCGTTGACATAAGCCACAGGATCCAGGCATTTAACATTGCAGAAGCCTCCCATGTCCTTCAGCAGGCTTATCCATGCTTTCCCCCGGGCACTGTGCACATGGTCGCTGTGAAAAGTGAGGCGGATCAGGATCATCCTCATGTGGCGCTCCGGTACCGGGATCATTTTTTTATCGGCAACGACAACGGCATTTTCGGCCTGCTCCTGGAGAATGAACCACAGGAATGCATCACGCTGCCACCAAAGGATCCGGTCAGTTTTCCTGAGCTGGCTGTCTATGCGCCGGCTGCATGCCACATCCTTGAGAAAGGAAACCTGGCTGGTCTCGGGGAAAGCCATGACCGCCTGTACCGTCAGGTGCCCATGCTGCCGGCCATTGATCAGCATGTAATAAACGGAAGCGTCATATACATCGATTCCTATCACAATGCCATTACGAACATTCACCGGTCGCTCTTTGATCAGATCGGCAAAGGAAGGCCATATGAGATCTTCGTGCAAAGCAACTATTTCCGCATCACCAGCATTAGCAGAAGATACCAGGAGACCACTCCGGGTGAGATTCTGGCCTTGTTCAATGCCTCAGGCCTGCTTGAAATAGCCATCAACGGGGGCAATGCTTCTGAGCTGCTTAACCTGGGCATCTCCTCCTCCGTACGGATTAAGTTCAGGGAAACGGATGCTGAACAGAAATGACCGGGAAAACAAATTTTATTCATATTTAAAAAATTGGGTCAATATGGGCGGTAAAAAGGAAAAGATGGAAGCCTTCGGCAGGCTGCTTGACATAATGGATGAACTGAGGGCCAAATGTCCGTGGGACAGGGAACAGACGATGGAAAGCCTGAGAAGCCTGACAATTGAGGAAACCCATGAACTTGCCGATGCCATCCTCGAGGAAAACATGAACGATGTCAGGAAGGAACTGGGTGATTTATTGCTGCATATCGTTTTTTATGCAAAAATTGCTTCCGAGAAGGGTGAATTTGACATTAAAGATGTGACAGATTCCATTTCTGATAAACTGATACACCGGCATCCACACGTATTCGGCACCACTGACGTCAGGGGAAGCAGCGATATAGTCAAAAGAAACTGGGAGGAGCTGAAAATGAAGGAAGGCAACCCTTCGGTACTGGCAGGCGTACCAGGGTCACTTTCCGCCATGATAAAGGCAAACCGCATTCAGGAAAAGGCAAGGGCTGTCGGATTTGACTGGGAAAGGAAGGAACAGGTGTGGGATAAGGTGGCAGAGGAATTCCGGGAACTGCAGGATGAAATAAAGAACGGCAATGCTGAAAAGACCATCGCAGAGTTCGGCGACCTGTTATTCTCCCTGATAAATGCCGCCCGGCTGTATGGAATAGATCCCGAAACTGCATTGGAACGCACGAACCGGAAATTCATCAGACGTTTTAAATACCTTGAATCCAAGACCCTGCAGGCGGGGCGGAAATTAAAGGAAATGAGCCTTGATGAAATGGATGCCATATGGGAGGAAGCAAAAAAAACAGAAAGGTGATATGAATTTTCTCAGGACTTTTTTTTACATTAGTACGGTTATTATCACACCTCACATTTAACCGGAAAACTGTCCGGATCTGGTCTCTATCATTTTTCAAAGCTGCGTAGTTGTTTGGGTTTGTCTGAGTAATTTTTACCGGATCACGGCTATGGATAAAATTGTTGTTGAGAATTGGGACAATGTTGTGAAATGGTCCTATAATCTTGCGCGTCAGTATGTAATAGAAAATCTGGTTCCGCAGGGTGTCACTTCTGCCAGAAAATTTGATGCCTATAAAAGGAGTAAAAAGCCTCTTCCCAGGAAATTTCCACGGATTCCTGACGAGTACTTCATACGAAAGGGAACCTGGAAAGGGTGGCGCGATTTTCTGGGCTTTCCGGATCAGAAAAAAAGCAAGTACTTTCTCGGGTACAGGGATGCAGCACGTTGCGTCCGTGATGCCAATATCAGGAATTCGAAGGATTACCTCAACTGGAAGGAAAGGCCCCCCGTATTGCCGGCAAGGCCTGAATACTATTACAAGGAATGGACAGGATGGAAGGACTTCCTGGGAGACAAGTATCAGCCCACTGACCCGCGGCATTATACAAAACTTACCATTGCCGATGTCCGCATCATCAAGCACCAGCTTCAGATGGGCGTTTCCGGAGCTCTTCTCGCGCGCACCTTTAAAGTGTCAGAAATGCAGATCAGCCGTATCAAGCACGGTGAAAACTGGGGTGATATCTGATACCCGCAATTGTTCAAAACCATCAGAATTTGTATTTAAATCCCGCTGAGGCCATCTGGGTTTCATAGAAGTTTTCATACACGGCCGTAAAGCCATCTCCGTCTATTTCCTGCCTGATACCGAAAGTGTTGAATATGTCGGTAAATGAAAAGTTAATTTCTCCCCTGCTGTTGAAGACTGCCTTTTTGATGCCCAGATCCACCGATGACCTGGTCATCTGCCTTCCCTGGGCAATGTTGAAAGGAGCGTAATACAAAACCGTCAGCTGCAGCTGGGTTTGTCCCGGCAGCATAAACTGGTTGCTAAGCTTCATGTCCCAAGTCCTGTCCGAGCTTTCCCTGATCGAAAAAGGCCGCTCGTAGGGGAACAGCAGTATGCCCTCATAAGGGTAGATCTTGTTATTGTACCAGTTCAGACTGGCCGACAGGTTATAGGCCTTGCTGACTTTCTGCGAAAAAATGAATTCAAGACCCCTGTTGTCTGCCTTCCCTGTATTCTGGTATATTTTATTGACGATGTCATAATTCTGGTTTGTGGTATCGATGCCGTAAATGCGGGTATACGGGTCCTGTATCCTTCTGTAGAAAGCAGAGAAGAAAAAGGATCCGCTGTTCCATTTGTACTTGTAGGCAAGCTCCATGATCTGGGTGAACTGTGGCCTGAGGTACGGATTTCCCACCTTCAGCAGTTCCGGGTCGTCGTACTTCGGGAATACCCGGAGTTCCGGCTCACCGGGTCTGTCAACGCGCCTGTTGTAGAACAGAGATAGATTGTTCTTTTCGTTGACCTTAAATGTAAACCTCACATTCGGGAATAATCCGAAATAATTATATGAGTCGTTGGTCGGATAGTAAATATTTTCAGGGGCAAGATCATAATACACACCTGTCTCCTCTGCCCTTATTCCCGCTTCAATATCGTACCGGGGCTTTTCATATACGTAGTTAAGGTAAAACGCATACATGTTCTCGCCCCATTCTGACCATTCGCCAA
>JAXDCR010000044.1:0-6902 GCA_034677845.1 Bacteroidales bacterium
CCGGCAACCAGGCCTTCATTGACAAGTTGCAGCAACTTGCGTTTGCTCATGACTGTATAGCTGAGGTTCAGCCTTGCAAACTCGATTTGCCTGGGCCGGTAACTTCCCTCAGCTATCTGATCAAGGCACCAGTCGTACAACGGCCGGTGTATTTCAAACTCAAGCGTACATAGTGAATGGGTGATCCCTTCAATGTAGTCTGATTGTCCGTGCGCCCAGTCGTACATGGGATAAATGCACCATTTGTCGCCCGTGCGGTGATGCCGGGCATGTTTGATGCGGTAAAGCACAGGATCTCGCATGTGCATGTTCGGCAGACTCATGTCGATCTTTGCCCTGAGAACCTTTGTGCCGTCAGCAAATTCACCGTTTCGCATTCTCATGAACAGTTCAAGGTTCTCTTCCACGGAACGGTTGCGGAAAGGACTTTCCTGCCCCGGCTGAGTTGGCATGCCACGGTGCTCTGAGATTTCCTCGGCAGTGGATTCATCGACATATGCCTTTCCCTTTCTGATCAGCATGACCGCCCATTCAAAAAGCTGGTCAAAATAATCAGAGGCATAATATTCACGGTCTTCCCAGTCGAATCCAAGCCAGTGAATATCTTCCTTTATTGAATCAACGTATTCGACATCCTCGGTTACGGGATTTGTGTCATCGAATCTCAGGTTGCATTTTCCATTGTATTTTTTTGCGATGCCAAAGCTGAGACAGATGGCTTTTGCATGTCCGATATGAAGGTATCCGTTGGGTTCTGGCGGGAACCTGGTATGGATCCTGCCATCATTTTTATTGTTTTTCAGATCCTCTTCAACAATCTCTTCAATAAAGTTAAGCGGTTTCTTATTATCAGCATGATCCGCCATCTTTTCGTTCATGGCATCCAATTTTGAATTCGTGTAAAAGTAAAAAATCTGATTTTTATTTTCCGGGCAATTAAAAGTTTATTTTTACATCCCGGAATATAACGGGAAACAGATAAATGTCGGTGTAATGGGTCAGATCATTCTTGAGAACATGGAGTTTTATGCTTATCACGGTCACTTTCCCGAAGAGCAGATCATTGGCGGAAGGTATTCGGTTGACCTGACGATTGAAACCGATCTTTCCAGACCGGCTGCCACTGATGACCTGGCTGATACAGTTGATTACTGCAGGGTTTATGAGCTGGTGAACCAGGAGATGCAGAAGCCTGCAAAAATTATTGAGCATGTTGCGGGCCGCATCATTGAAAACCTGAAATGCAGCTTTAAGCAAATTCAAAAGGTCACGGTCAGGATTTCCAAGCTCAATCCCCCGGTAAGGGGACAAATGACAAGGTTCAGCGTGGTGCTGACGGGGTAAGGCGGGTTAAGCCCGAATGAAAACGGTACCTGCCATGTAAAAACAACAAGACACAATCACATAGATATAATCAGAATCCTCCAACAAAATTCCGTAAAATTGGCTACAGATGGCAAAAAGAAAAAGAAAAATTGATGGCATCCAGCTTTTCAGAAGAATTGTGCTGGCTTTTTTTATCGTCCTGGTCACCTTTATGGCTGTCATGCACCAGCTATCGGTACCGGGGTTCGGCCCGGTTGATGCATTGTGCCCTTTTGGCGGAATCGAAACCTTATATAAACTGCTTGCAGGAGGTGCCTTTATCAGTAAAACTTTCACATCCAATATTGTTTTGCTTGCCGGTATTGTCATTCTCGGCATACTATTCGCCCGTTATTTCTGCGGATGGATCTGCATGTTCGGAGGCCTTCAGGAATACTTCGCCTTGCTGGGGAAAAAGCTGACGGGCAAGCGGTATGACATTCCTTCAAAAATTGACAAACCCCTGCGCTATCTGAAATACGCTGTATTATTTGTGGTTCTTTTTCTGACCTGGAAAGCGGCTGACCTGATCATCCGTCCCTATGATCCCTTTGTTGCCTATGCCCATCTGGCAGGGGGTCTGAGATCCGTATGGGATGAATTCGCCATCGGATTTATTATCCTGATATTGTCTATGGCCGGATCCATGTTCTATGACAGGGTTTTCTGCAAGTACCTCTGTCCCCTGGGTGCCTTTCTCGGGTTGCTCAGCAAGGTAAGTCTGTACCGGATTAAAAGAGAGGACAGCACATGCACGCATTGTAAGAGATGTGACAAGCTTTGTCCCGTTAACATTGACATCTCCACAAAACCGGCCATCACATCCGCCGAATGCATCAATTGTCTTGAATGCGTCACGGATTGTCCGACAAATAAAAACACCCTGTTTTCCACTGTGTCTAAAAAGTTTGTTTCTTCACTTAAAGTAGCTGTTCTTGGAATATTGATCTATGTGGGCACGATCGGAGCTTCCAAGCTGACCGGATACTGGGAATCTGCCAACCAGACACTGGAACAGAGGGCTGAAGAGGGTCTTTTGAGTCCCGATGACATCAAAGGCTCCAATTCACTCAGGGAAGTGGCTGATAATTTCAATATCAGCATGGATGAACTTTACAGAAAACTTGACATTGACAGGGAACTGGTGCCGGAAGATACCAGGCTGAAAGATATTAAGTACCTGATTCCGGAAAGGCCATTTGAAGCTGAAGAAGTAAGGGCTGCCGTAAGGAGTATGTTAGGCATTTCCGTTCCTGATGAATATGTTCCGGAGAAGAGTGGGCAGGGGAGTGAGCAGAAGGTTGAAACCGGCGGAAACATGTTTCTGGATACAAATATAATCCCCGCGCAACCTGTTCGGCAAGGCAGTGGCGCTGGTGAAATGACAGGAACCGGAAGTGAACAGGGTTTTGAACTTGAAGGGACGATGACCATACGGGAAGTCGCAAAGGCATTGCAACTCACTGAACAAACCGTAATTGAGAAACTGGGCTTGCCTTCGTCAATTTCTGTTGACAGGCCCCTGCGTGACATGAGGGAAGAATATGGCTACACCATGCCGGAGCTAAAGGAAAGAATGAATCAATAGTATGTCTTTTTCTTACTGAATAAGGCATATATATCGGTTCATTTTGAAGGATATGCCATGCTTATTATAAGGCAGAATTTCGTAAATCATATCCTGAATAAGGAATACAGGGCAATGTGCATATGGCCCTTCCTTTTCATGAAGCCCGGAACGGATCCGAAAGATCTTAAAACAATCCTTGGTCATGAGCGCATACATGCAAGACAACAGTTGGAAATGCTGTGGATATTCTTCTTTATCTGGTATTCTGTTGAATACCTGATTCGCCTTATGCAACATAAAAAACACCGGGTGGCATACCGTAATTTGTCCCATGAAAAAGAAGCCTTTGATCATGAGGCGGATCCCCTGTACCTGTGCAAAAGAAAATGGTATGCCTGGGTGAAATACCTGTAAAAAGGAAAGCAAACAGATCAGCTTCCGGGAATATCTTTGCACACATAAAATTATTTGAATTACATCATTTTACGTTTTGCCTCAAGGTAGATCATTGTTCTGACTCAGCATTGAGGTAGGTAACCTGCCTGCAGGAAATATACAGACAGACTCAGTGCCTTTGCGTTGCCTGCATGGATAATGTGTCCACAAATTGTGCAATAAACTGAACTTTTGCATGCCTTGAGACGTATTTTCAAATAACTTGCTAATAATTTGAAATGCATCTGATTGTTAGAATAATTATAGAAACCTATTATCATGAGTGAAGCAGTTTCCGTCAGTCCCAATGGAGAAAAATTTCCATTGCCAACATCAAATGATTACAAAGATGAGTTCAAACGCATAAAAAAACGGGTTGAGGAGGAGCGGGCAAGAAACCGTGAAATAGTGGTTGTCATGGGTATTGGCTTTGTCGGAGCGGTCATGGCTGCCATTATTGCGGACACCGTTGATCAGGAGGGGGAGCCGTCAAAATTCGTGATCGGCATGCAACGTCCGAGTGTAAGAAGCTACTGGAAAATTCCCCTGCTAAACCGAGGCATCTCACCTGTAAAGGCTGAAGATCCCGAGGTTGATCCGATGATAGACAGGTGCGTGAACAAGAAGAAGACCCTGATGGCTACGTACATTTATGATGTCCTGAAACTGGCTGACGTGGTGGTTGTGGATGTGCAATGTGATTTTATTAAGACACAACTGGGCAATGTCAGAAGCGGAAGCACCGATATGGCTGCCCTTGAAGCATCTGTCGGGGTCATTGCCGAGCACATTCCTCCCAGGGCACTGGTGCTGATAGAAACAACTGTAGCCCCTGGCACAACTGAGCAGGTTGCTTATCCAATCATGAAAAAGGTGTTCAAAAAGAGAGGCATTGAATCTGACCCGTTACTGGCGCACAGCTATGAAAGGGTAATGCCCGGCAGGGATTATGTGGCCAGCATACGTGATTTCTGGCGGGTATGCAGCGGAGTCAACGAGGAGGCAAAAAGGCGTGTTGTGAAATTTCTCAATGAGGTGCTTAATACGAAAAAATATCCACTCACGGTAATGGACAGACCGATTGAGTCCGAAACGGCTAAGATTGTAGAAAACAGCTATCGCGCCACCATTCTTGCTTTTCTGGATGAATGGAGCCTTTTTGCGGAAAGAAACGGGGTGGATCTGATCAAAGTGATCAAAGCCATCAAAATGAGACCTACCCATAGCAATATTATCTTTCCGGGTCCTGGTATAGGCGGATATTGCCTTCCCAAGGACGGAGGACTGGGTCTTTGGGCCTATAAACATATCCTGGGATTTGACGACAATATTTTTAAAATAACACCTCTGGCCATCAACATCAATGATACAAGGGGCCTGCATGTGGGGGGACTCACCCGTGATGCCCTGCGCAACATGGGACGGGCAATATCTTCTGCCGAAATCCTGATTCTCGGGGCAGCATACCGTGAAGATGTCGGTGACACACGGTACAGCGGATCGGAGGTTGTCATCAGGAAGCTTGCCGAAATGGGCGCAGAAATAAGGGTTCATGATCCGTATGTCGAACACTGGTGGGAGTTTGAGCAGCAAGACAGCTACCCTGCGGAGGGACAAAGCAAGGCCAGGTTTTTCCGTAATCAGGAGAAGCTGAAAAGCATGCATATTGAGCCGGACCTGAAAAAAGCCCTGAAAATGGCAGATGCTGTTGTATTTGCCGTGCGACATCAGGCATACCTTGATCTTGATCCGGATGAGGTGGTCAGTTCAATCGGAAAACCGGCAGCCATTATCGATTGTTTCGGCATACTCAGTGACGACAAAATCAGGCGTTATTTCCAGCTGGGCTGTGAGGTAAAGGGACTGGGGAGAGGTCATATTCAGAGAATTAAGGATGAAATCAGAAAGGCATAAGACCATTGCCTTTCAGCTGAAACTGAAATAAAAATATTTCCTAACTTTGCATACTTTTAATCTGGTCTCTTGGCCGAGGGGTTAGGCAGCGGTCTGCAAAACCGCGTACGGCGGTTCAAATCCGCCAGAGACCTCAATTATTTAAGCCATATTGTTTGATTATCGGCAATATGGCAAACTATCCAACCAGGGTGGATTTTTCAGGTGCCCGCCTATCATGAAAAGCATTTATTATTTGTGAAAAGCTTTTAATTTTTAATGATTCCCAATAAAAAAATCTTCAGAGAATTTGCAGCCAGCCGTACTTTCCCTCCGGGGTCATGACAAAGGCAAAATCCTTGCAAAGTCCCAGCAAGGCGATTTTATCCCCTGGTTGTATATTCGTCATGGGCACCGAATTCTTTTGGGGAGATTCCAGAAGCGCTGAGGCGTCTGGCATGATCTCCTGACGGATGGCATCATGGATCGCCTCAACCTGGTTTTGCGGAATATATCCGGAAATGCCGTCTGGTGATACAATACGGTAATATTTTCCTGCAAGGGCAGCCACTTTCATGACAGAGTGCTTCTGAAATGTGTCAACCGGTTGACTGGAAGCCAGCAGGGTTGACCTGAGGAATGCAACTTGTTTTGTCCGGACCTGCTCACCAAGAAGAAGACTGTCTCCTGAAATGACGGCCGGTACCGTGTCTGTTTCAGCAATAAAATGATAGGGATCGACCGGACCGCGGCTGTATATTCCGAAATGCAGGTGGGGCGGGGTGGACCTTGCGTTTCCCGAATTACCTACCGTACCGATTGCCTGTCCCGCAACAACACGGGTGCCGGGACTGACTGCCTGTGTTTCAAGGTGGGCAAAATCCATGGATATGGATCGCACTGAATCGTAAAGCCAGATATGTCTTCCCCCGATTTCCCCTTCCCCTACCCTTGTCACGGTTGAACGCGATGGCGCCAACACAGGGGTGTGCCTTGCGGCGAAAATATCGACGCCGTGATGGTCCCTGCTTCCGGCATCCCTTGCATCACCGAAAAAACTTTGAATGGACCTGCTGTTTTTCCCTTCAACAGGAAATCCAATAGACGGTACTTCCCTGATCAGCACCCTGACGCTGCCTCCTCGTAGCAATTCGGGCTGGATCCGCAGAACATAATTGGCATCCTGTCTAGGCTCGAACTCAAGACGATGACTTTCTCTTGTTGCCGTGGCAACATGGGTCAGCTCACCGTCCGGATCACTAACCCTGAACAGGTCACAAAAGAGCAGCAATGAGTCCGCTGACCTGACAGAAAAACTGACTTCAATTCTTAATCCCCTCTTTACAGTAAAACGATACCCCACTGCTTCGGCAATTTTCGGATCAAGGTAAAACTGTTCCTCGTATGGAAGGCTGATGTCAATCGGCTCTTTCAGTGATCTCCCGCCTGCCTCATTCCAGTCACGTCCAAGGGCAGTCTGATCCAGCTTTGCCAGTTCAAGAGAATGCCGGTAAGCTTCGTATTCATTACGGGGTATGAAGGCTTCCCTGACGATCTCATTTTTACAGCTGACAAACAGAAAAACAAGAAGTAGAGGACAGAATTTAATAAAACGGGCTGAGGGAAAAAACCGAATCCA
>JAXDCR010000045.1:0-3712 GCA_034677845.1 Bacteroidales bacterium
TCGGCAACAGCCAGTTCCAGATGAAGGTTATTGACGGCTACGCGCGTAATCAGGAGATACTGGAAAACTACCGGCAGCATTTCCAGGAATATCAGCAGCTGGTATTGTCTTTCAGGAAACTTGGCGATGAGATGCAACGGCTGAAAGACGAAAAGGACTACCTGATTTTCCAGCACGGCCAGCTCGAAGCAGCCAGGCTTTCCGAAAATGAGCAGGAGGAGCTGGAAACCGAACTCAGGCAGCTCACCCATGCTGAGGAGATAAAAAGTGGCTTGTCTGCAGCGGAACAATGGCTGCAGGATGACAGCCATGCCGTGCTCCATCTGCTTAAGGAATGTCAGAACACCCTGTCACGCACTGTTCACTACCTTCCTGAAGGGAAGGAGTTGCTCGAAAGACTTGAAAGCACCTACATTGAACTTAAGGATGTCACCCGGGAGATTGTTGCCCTGAACGGAAAGGTGCAGCTTGACCCGGAAAGGCTGAACGAGGTGAGAGACCGGCTTGATCTGATCTATGCACTTGAAAAAAAGCACCGGGCGGCCTGTATTGGCGATCTGATACGTCTGCAAAAAGAACTCAGCAGCAAAATCAGCATGATAAACTCATCCGATGATGAGCTGAAAACAGCCGGAGAAAAATTGCTGCGGAAAAAGGAACACCTCGTTCAGCTCAGCTCAGAACTATCAGCCAGGCGGCATGAATGCGTGCCGTCCTTTGAAAAGCATGTGACAGGCATGCTAAGGGACCTGAACATGCCGAATGCGTCATTCAGGGTATTGGTTGGAGAAGCGGCAGACCTTGCCCAGGAAGGGAAAAACACAGTCCAGTTTCTTTTTTCAGCAAATAAGAATGCGCCATTGCAGGAATTGTCAAAGGTCGCCTCGGGGGGTGAATTGTCGCGTCTCATGCTCAGCATCAAATCGCTGTTGTCTGATGCAACGGATCTTCCGACGCTTGTATTCGATGAGATCGATGCAGGGATTTCAGGTGAAGTAGCCGAGCGTGTCGGCAATATTATTGCCCAGATGGCCGGACGGATGCAGATAATAAACATTACACACCTGCCACAGATCGCCAGTAAAGGCAAGACTCATCTTCTTGTTTACAAGAACGAGGAGGGTGAATCAGCTGTCACCGGCATAAGGGTGCTTTCACCTGCCGAACGGCATCAGGAAATCGCAAGGATGCTGAGCGGAGAGGAAATCACTTCTGAAGCCCTTGAGAATGCAAGATCCTTGCTTAAAAATTAGAACTATTTGCACCTTTCAATATAATCCCCTGTACGGGTATCAACCTTTATGCGGTCACCAATGCTGATGAAGAGGGGAACCTTGATCTGGGTTCCTGTTTCCAGGGTGGCAGTCTTAAGTGTCCGTGTAGCTGTATCACCTTTCATGCCGGGTTCTGTATAGGTAACTTCCATTTCGACGCTTACAGGGAGCTCGGCGAAAACCGGTTCATCACCGTCAAAATAAACCTTCAGATTGGTGCCTTCCTTCAGGAAAACGATGCTTTCCCCCAAAGCCTCCTTCGGAAGGTGAATCTGGTCAAATGTCTCATTGTCCATGCAGACTATGCTGTCACCGTCAAGGTACAGAAACTGGTGTTCCTTGAAATGAACCCTGACAAGTTCCATCTCATCGTCCGGACGGAAACGCTGTTCAATAAGCCGGCCGGATTTAAGGTTCCTCATTTTGACCTGGTAAAAAGCCCTCAGGTTACCAGGCGTCCTGTGTTCATAATCAAGTATAATTGATAACTCACCGCCGTATCTTACAAAACTACCTTTCGAAATGTCTGATACTTTTCCCATAAAAAAAATTTTGCGCAAAATAAATGAAATAATTTCATATTTGTCCTCTCTGCCAGGCTTTTTAACCGGGCAGCATCAATTTTTTGGCCTGGAATTAATAAGCTCTTGATAAGCAAGCATTTCATCCCTGAAACGTGCTGCCTCGATGAAGTTCAGCTCCGAAGCGGCTTTTTCCATGGCCTTCCTTGATTCTGCCATAGCCTTTTCTAGCATGTCACGGGTCATGTACCTGATGACCGGGTCAGCTGCAAGGTCCACTTTTTCGGGTTCGGTATAGAAACCCTTTTCGCCTGTTTTTTTCTTCAGGTCCTTCATGATGGATGAGGCTGCCTTTATGATCGGTTGAGGTACGATCTGGTTGGCCTCATTATAAGCCATTTGCTTTTCCCTTCTGCGGTTGGTTTCGTCTATTGTTCGCTGCATGGACTGTGTAACCGTATCGGCATACATAATGACCCTCCCGTTCAGATTCCTGGCCGCACGGCCTGCTGTCTGTGTCAGCGATCTTTCAGACCGCAGGAAACCTTCCTTGTCCGCGTCCAGTATGACTACCAATGCCACCTCGGGAAGATCAAGACCTTCTCTTAGCAGATTGACACCCACCAGCACGTCGAAGCGGCCGCTTCTCAAACCCTCCATAATTTCGATCCGTTCCAGCGTATCAATATCCGAGTGAATGTAGCGGCAACGGAAATTCAAACGAATCAGATAGGCATTCAGCTCTTCTGTCATCCTTTTTGTCAGCGTTGTCACAAGCACCCGTTCCTGACGGCGCACAGATGCATCAATCTCCCTGACAAGGTCGTCGATCTGGTTGCGGCTCGGACGAACCTCCACCAGAGGATCAAGCAGGCCAGTCGGCCGGATCAGTTGTTCCACAATGACCCCGGCGCATTTCTCCAGTTCGTAATCCGCCGGTGTGGCACTGACAAAAATGGTCTGCCCGATCAGGCCCTCAAATTCCTCAAAGGTCAGTGGCCTGTTGTCAATGGCAGATGGCATCCGGAAACCATATTCAACAAGGGTTTGCTTGCGCGAATGATCACCCCCGAACATGGCTCTTATCTGGGGTATTGTGGCATGGCTTTCGTCAATGACAGTCAGAAAATCCTCCGGAAAATAATCGATAAGGCAGAACGGACGCTGACCCGGAGAGCGACCGTCGAAATACCTTGAATAATTCTCAATACCCGGACAGTAGCCAAGTTCCTGAAGCATTTCAAGATCATACATGACCCTGTCCTTTAACCTTTTCGCCTCCACATGCCTGCCGGTTTCCCTGAAGAAATCCACCTGTCTGTCCAGATCAGCCTGTATCTGTTTCAGGGCGTTTTCCATCCGCGGTCTGGTGGTAATGAACAAATTGGCCGGGTATATGGCCGCCCTGTCCAGGTTTTCAACCGTCTTTCCGCTGACAGGGTCGAATGAAACAATCTCCTCGATCTCATCACCCCAGAACATAACCCGGTATGCCACCTCGGCATAGGCCAGGAAAATATCCACCGTATCACCGGTGACTCTGAAGTTTCCCCGTTTGAAATCAGCAGCACTTCTTGAATAAAGGCTGTCAACAAGGTTTCTGAGAAAGACGTTGCGGCTGACAGTCTGTCCCCTTTGGATCCGGATCGTGTTGCTGTAAAAATCATCGGGGTTACCGATACCATACAGGCAGGAAACCGACGAAACCACTATTACATCTCGTCTTCCTGAAAGCAGTGATGAAGTTGCGCTTAACCGCAGCTTTTCAATTTCCTCATTTATGGACAGGTCCTTTTCAATATAGGTGTCTGTCACGGGAAGATAGGCTTCAGGCTGGTAATAATCATAATATGAAACAAAGTATTCCACTGCATTTTCCGGGAAGAATTGCTTAAACTCCCCGAACAGCTGGGCGGC
>JAXDCR010000046.1:0-4388 GCA_034677845.1 Bacteroidales bacterium
GCTTGTTATATATGAGCCTTGAACTAACCCCGATCAGTTCCCCGGTATGTGAAACACGTGTTACTTTGTTATTACGTACTTCGTAAAAGCTAATAAAATCTATATCGGGATTGGCAATTTCAAGCAAGGCATTTATGGGAAAGGCGCTATTATTCACCACACTCAACCTCAGCCAGAATGTCGATCTGGAATATTTAAAATTCAGCTTTGGATTATCATTAGGCCTGAAGGTGAATTGTTCCGGATGGCGCACTATGCGTGCAATATCAAGTTCATTGGCGGAATCTTCCAGCAATGAAAAATACCTGTTAACTTCCAGACTGTTTATCTTATCCGATATGTAAAGTGTATCGTTGGCAAACAGTTCAGAGCTAATCAAATGAAACAATAACAGGATCAAACCCCGGCATATCAACCTGCACATCTCCACTAATTGATGGAAGTGAACTACAGTTGCGTATACGAAACCATCTGCATTTTGTTGGGGAAATTATGAAATCCGCACCGGCTGTCAGGGTTCATTGCATATTGAGGCAAACCTCCCTCAGGAGATTCATCCGGCAGAAGGGTATTATGAACTTTTCTGCCGTGAAAAAAATCAAAAGGCAGGAAAGGACAAACTGTCCGGGGTTATTCGGGCAACTCAAGGGTTGACAATGCCCTCTTCAGTTACCACATCTTTAAGATTCCCCAGAAAGTCATCAATATCAGATTTTGTCAGATGACGGGTCAGGGTTATACGGATGCCGTCATCTCCTTTGGCAATGGCAGGATAACTTGCCGTCATCGGGAGGAATCCGCGCCGAACCAGGCTGGCCAGAACCCGGAACATTTTCTCGAGGCTGCCGATTCTTAAAAGCTGGATGGGACTTTCATCAAGGGTCACAATAGGAAGCCCAAGCTCCCTGCTCTTATGCCTGAAATGCCTTATCAGATCCACCAGCTCCCGCTGCCATCGTTCAATGTCACCCGAAAGATGCAGCGAAGCACTGGCAATGGCGGCACCAAGAAGTGAGGGCTGGAGGGGCCCGGAAAAGATCATTGTCTGTCCGATCATTCTTATATATTCACCGATAAGATTGTCGGGTACAACGATTCCACCACCCGAAGAGGCAAAGGACTTGGCAAATGACTCCGCCACAATCATCTTTTCATGCAACCCAAATGTGCCAATTACATAACCACAACCGTTTTTACCGCACCAGCCTGTTCCATGCGCATCGTCAACATAGGCATAGAAGTTTTCCTCTTCATCCAGCAGTGCCTGCAATCCCCTGACATCACAGAAATTGCCATGAATGCTGTAAATTCCGTCAGCACAGTACCAGATATTTTCACAACCTTCTTTCTTTAACCGGTAGATCAGGTACTTGACATGTTCCATATCGTTGTGTCTGGAAATAAGGACCATGGTGCCGTTTGCCCGGCAGATCTGGCTTGCCATGCGAATGCTATTGTGCACATAGGCATCCAGTATGATGGCATCCTTTTCCCTGACAAGAAGCGGTAATACTGAACAATGAGCCAGCGTTACGGTTTGGGTTACGATCACATACCCAGGAAATATCTTTCCAAGCAGTTGTTCAAATTCTTTATACAAAGGTGAGGAAAGTGTTGCCCGTGAAGAAGGTGTCTGAGTCCCGTATTTTCTTACAGCCTCTATTGATCCGTTTATCAGTGCCGGATGGGTTTCAAGTCCCAGATAACTGCAGCTGGCAAAATGAAGTAATTCCCTGTTGTTGATACGAACCGTGCGGCCGTTGAACTGCTCGTCCTCAAAATACTGAAAGGCGCTTCCGTTTTCCCTCAAATGCAAAGCATGGTAATACAATTCATTGATTGGAAAATTGAGTTTGCTCATGTCAAAGGTTTTTATTAAATGGTTCGTCATTCAAAAACCCATATTTTGGGTAGTATTATTTTGTTAATGTTCTCAAAGCACCATCTTTTTAATTCTTCCGCTGCCTTTTCAGACGGATTATGAAGTTGTATGGAAGCCCCTACTATTTGTCCCTGCAGCACCGATTCCTCGCTGAAGATGCTCACGTTTCTGACTGTTTTATTTATACGGATCATTCTCTCAAGCTTTTTCGGATATACATTGTTACCAGCCACATTTATCATATTCTTTTTAAGCCCGCAGAAATAGTAATTACCCTTTGAATCCATCT
The DNA here is from genome assembly GCA_034677845.1 of Bacteroidales bacterium. Taxonomy (GTDB): domain Bacteria; phylum Bacteroidota; class Bacteroidia; order Bacteroidales; family UBA10428; genus UBA5072. Next base: position 2,172 of record JAXDCR010000046.1, read on the forward strand.
TGCCCCAGTCACCTGTCCACAACCACCCGTTTCTTAAAACCTCGCGGGTGGTTTGTTCGTGGTTGAAATATCCCTTGAATACCATATTTCCCCTGACACATATTTCACCTACCTGTTCCGGTGCACACTCGCTGCCGTCGCTGTTCAATATGCGTATTTCACATCCCGGAAGGGCTTTGCCGATACTGCCAACCACCGGCCCCTCCTCATCGTAATTCAATGAAACGCCCGGGGATGTTTCAGTAAGGCCGTAAGCTTCCCGTATCTTCCTGCCTGTCTTCTCCCTGAACGTGTTGAATACAAAAGATGTCAGCTGGGTTCCCCCGGAATAAAACTCCTTTACATTCTTTAACAATAATTCTATTCCGGGCACCTTGCAGAACAGGTAGTATAATGAAGGAACTGTGTAAATATGGCTTACCCTGTGCCGATGCAATTCCGTTACCAGGTCATTTATCTTAAGCAGATCCAGTTCCGATATCAGTCCCGATCCGCCTGCATGCGTCGGAACAAGCATTCCCTGCACAAGGCCGAACAGGTGCGAAAAAGGCAACAGGGCGCAGGTAACCGAATTATGATCAAGCTTGTTTGTCTGGATTGTCACCTGAATCTCTGACAGCAAGTTCTTTTCTGTAAGCATGGCCCCTTTTGAGTAACCGTCTTCGGCATTTGTATAAGCCAGGGTGCATACATCCTTCAGGTCAGAGGAAATAATAAAACCAGGGTTGGCATTTCTGAACACGATCTCTTCCTCATAATGAAATGATATTTCGCTTGAGTTAAGAAAAAGGATGGCAGCGGGGTCAATATCTTCAATGATCTCAGCAAGTTCCATTGATTTACAGCCCGGATCCATCAGAGCCGGTATCTTGCCTGCTTTAAGGATGGCATAATAGGCTATAAGCGATTTAATGTGGTTGTATGCGGCCAGCAGTATAAAGGGAGATGAAGAACGGTTGTGCGCGACAAGATAACCGGAAAGGTGATCTATGGCAGCCAGCAGGGACCGCCTGTCGAATGCATTTCCCCTGAAATAAATATGTTTGAAATTCAATTGGGTAAGCAGGCTGAATGTTGACATACTGACATTTATTTTTTCAGCACCTCTTCCAGCATATCAAAAAATGCCCTGCCAGTCCTGACAGTCATCATCTTAAGCGGCAACTCAACATTCAGTTCTTTTTCAAGAGCAGCAAACAGTTCCACCAACTGGACAGAGTCAAGCGTAAGCTGTGTCTTGAGGTCGCTTTCAAGATCAATGTTTTCGACCTTGTTTCCTGTTATCCGGCTGACAACCCGGATAACTGTATTTTTCACATGGCCATCCATCTTCAGTTTCTATGAAGCTCAGAATAACCTGAGCAACCGTTAAAGTTAACAATATATGCAAACACCTGCAATCTATATACAGAAATTATAGTTTTCAGCCTTGCAGGCTATCAGGAGGGATCGCGCCAGTCGCCGCCTGCTTTAATAAGGCGGATAAGTTCTTTAACGGCTTCACCTTCCGGAATATTGCTTTTAACCGCTTCCCTTGCTTTATAAAGGGTTATCCTGCCTTTGCCTGACCCGACATAACCATAGTCGGCATCCGCCATTTCACCGGGTCCGTTGACAATGCAACCCATCACCCCGATTTTAAGTCCCTTCAGATGTGCTGTCGCTGCTTTTACATCAGCAAGCGTCCGCATCAGGTCGAAATGCGTTCTTCCGCATGAGGGACATGCTATGTATTCAGTCCTTGAAATCCTCCTGCGACAGGCCTGTAATATACTTTTTGCTGTCAATGCCACTTTTTTCCCCTCCACGGATCCCCTGTTTGAGATCCACAGTCCGTCGCCCAGTCCGTCTATCAGTGTACCACCCAGATCCATGGCACACTTGATCTGAAGGTCCTCCACATCGTTCTCGTCGCGAACAAGGTGTATGATCACCGGTACCTGGCAATCCAGGCTCCTCAATAAAGTAAATGCATACCTTAGCTCGGCCTGTGTATTTTCATTGCTGCATAAATATACGAGAACAGTTTTTGATACCTTGTTCAGCAACCTGATTAGTTCGCCATTCAGCTCTTCCATGCCGGCAGCGATAAAATTCATTTCATCGGAGTGCAAAGATGCGTCCATGAATTGCCTGACAGTATACAATGGAAACGTATTCAATATGTTACTTTCTTGCCAAATCACAAAAGGTACAATAATGCCCGGTTTGTCCGGA
>JAXDCR010000047.1:0-5175 GCA_034677845.1 Bacteroidales bacterium
GCTTGTCGGCCAAGGCTTTTCGCTTGGCTTCCGCTTCCCTGATTATGCCGTCATCTTCATTCTCATAATAATCAATAAGGCTTTGCAATGTCTGAATGGCCTGGAAGTCATCGCCCCGATCCCTGAATATGTCGGCCCAGAGAAGGAAACTTTTAGCCATCCAGTACTGATGAGGGGTGGTCTTGTCGGCAAAGTCAGATATCTCCTTTTCGGCGTTGTCCGTTTCTTTTCTCTGATAATAGATGGCTGCCATCTGGTATTTTGACTCCGCCCCTTCCGCGCTGATGACTTCTTTTGCTACCTTTTTATACTCCTCAAGGGCAAGCATCAGCCTGTCTCTTGCCTGAAATGATTTTGCCTTCAGGAAAAGGGTCTCGCGCTCCTGGTCCGGAGAAAGCCTCTCACTGAGCAATATGCGGTCCGTCACCTCGTTGACCTTCTCATACTCCTCCAGTTGATAATAACAACGCATCATTCCCAAACGTGATTCCAGGAGGTTGCTCTTCACCTCCGCCACTTCTTCCAGCCTGCTGTAATAAGTTGCAGCCGCGTTATAATCCTTCTGCCTGAACTTTATCCTTGAGGCCCCCAGCAGCGCCTGCTCGGTATACGTGTTTTTTGGCTGCCGGATCACATAGTCGAAAGCCGCAAGTGCCATTTCATTCTCACCTGCCCTGTAATGGCAGTCGCCTTTGTAAAAATATGCCTGCAGCAGGAATCTTCCGTCCTTGTGATTTTTTATATAATTGTCAAGGCTTTGCGCGGCCTTTGCGTAATCGCCCGACATATAAAGCTTCTCCGCGGAAGCAAAGCTGAGCGCATCCTGCTCCTTCAGGTCTTCAGAGGTGAGAATGCCCATTTCCTTCACGTAATCAAAATACACGTCAGACTGACCCATGTCAAGGTAGACATTCTTAAGGCCGAGCAGTGCATCCTGTGCCTCATCGGAACCGGGGTACCTGCTTATGACCTCCTTGTAACAACGGATGGCGTCAGCTGTCTGGTCTGTATTGAAATAAAGAAGTCCCAGATTCAGCAATGACTTATTGACATAACTGCTGGAAGGGTAGTCCTTGATGATCTGGTTGAATGTACTTATGGCCCTGTCGTTCTGCTTCAGCTTCATGTAGCTTTCTGCCATCTGGTAGGTTGCATCTGCTTTAAGGGATGAGTTGGGATATGATTTAAGCATCTGGCTGAGGGTTGACAGCTTTTCAGCATCCCTGCCCGCGATTCCCTGTGTCAGTCCCTTCTGGTACATGGCATAATCCGTATTGCCCGTGCCCTGCCTGGCAGCATTGTCATAGCTTGAAATGGCACGCGCATAATCCATCTGGGCGAGGTAACAGTCCCCCATCCTGTTGTAGGAATCGGCAAGGAGCACCGGAGATGTGCCTTTTGTCAGGGATGTGTATTTGCTGAACCAGATACGGGCATCGGCATATTTCTTCTGATTGTAATAGCTGTAGCCCAGGTTATAATGTGCCACGGGGTATTCATTATATGCGGAGACTCCCGGCTGTGCCAGGAATGATGTGTAATGGTCACCTGCCATAATGTATTCACCCAGCCTGTAATAAGCCTCTCCTGTCCAGTACAGGCTGAGGGCATAAAACTTTTTATCCAGGATACCGTATTGCACTGAATTTTTAAAAAGGCTGATTGCCTCGCGGTAATTCAGATTGCTCAGAAGCTCCAGTCCCCTGAAATAGGCTATTTTCTGGAACGCCAGTTTTATCTCGTTGTCCTTGTTCCTGATCTTGTCGATGGAAGCAAGGGCCAGCTTATAATTCTTGGCGTTGAGATATGCCATGACAAGGTAGTTTGAAGCTTCATCACTTCTTGGAGAGTTGGGATACAGCTCGAGATAATCATTCAGGGCCTGGATGGCCTCGTTAAACGGAGAATAGTCAAGTTCATACGTGAGGAGTGCAAAATTCAGCAGGGCATCCTGCCGGATGCCGTCATCAAATTCCATTTTGGATGCCGAGGCAAATGACATCCGTGCCTTGTCTTTCTCACCCAGCTTCAGGTGGCAGTCGCCCAGATGATACAGCGCATTCTGACTCAGAGCGTTATTGCTGCTGCTGACCTGGCTGAACAGGTCAGCAGCCTTTTTGAAATCAGCCGTCTTATAATAGACCCATGCAACAGCATATTTATCTTCATTGCTGAGAGATGTGCCGCTTTTCAGATACCTTTCAAGATAGGGCAATGCTTCCTTATACCTGCCCAGCTCCGCATATGACTCGCCGATGATTCTGGAAAGCTCTGCCACACGTGACTCCGAAGCTTTTTCAAGCAGCGGGGGCACGTATTTTAAAACCTCATCATATTTTTGCTGTTTAAAGTATATCTGTGCCAGGTAGTATGGCACAATGGGACCAAAGTTGACATCGCCTGTGAGCTGGCGGAACCCTTCTGCAGCGGTCTCATAGTTTCCCTGTGCATAGTTGATGTGCGAGTAATAGTAAAGCGCCGGCGGGGTGTACCGGGTGTCGCTGTCCTTGATCTGACTGAAAAAAAACCTTGCCCGGTCTACATCATCCCGCAAAAAATAGCAGTACCCGGCCATAAAATAATAGGAGGCAAGGTCTTCGCCGGAAAGTTTTTCAACATTGACGCGTTCGTAATAGTCCAGTGCGTTATTGTAGCTTTTCTGCTGATAGAAATAATTGGCCAGGTTGAACACAGCATCGTTTGACAACGGATTTTCCGGGTTATCATTCAGGAACTTAAGCAGGCGCTGCTCTGCATCCCTGTTGAAAAGCTTCATGGCACACATGGCTGAATAATAGGATGCAGACGTGGCCTGTTCGGAATTGCTCTTCGTGTGAGTTTCCGTATATCTGTCGAAAAATTGCTGTGCAGCGCTGTATTTGCCGTTCTGGTACAACTCGAGCCCCGTCCTGTAATCATTGTTACCGCTTTCATGATAAAGGCTTTGCTGTGCTGCCAGCTTAAATACAAAAAGCAGTGCAACTGCAAGATAAGCAATACGTTTGAGGTTCATGGCCGTTTGATTAGTCGGACTAAATTATGAATTAATAACGTACAAAGACGCCGGCTTATTCTATTTAAATTAACATCATCATGTTAATTAGCCCTTAATTATTTCCTTTAAATCCATATTTTTGGATTCTGTAACCAAGTCATCCTGAAATGTCAGACCAAGCCATCATCACTTTTGAGAATGCCTCTATATACCAGGATGATTACCTGGTTCTTTCCAATGTAAACTTTACGGTTTCAAGGGGTGAATTCGTCTATCTGATCGGCAGGGTGGGCAGCGGCAAATCGAGCCTTATCAAGACGATCAATGCCGAACTGCCGTTGAGATCAGGCACTGCTTCTGTGGCGGGTTTTCATCTTGAGGATCTGAAAACAAGGAAGATACATTTATTAAGACGGAAACTGGGGATTGTCTTTCAGGATTTTCAGCTGCTGACCGACCGGACTGTCCGCGACAACCTGTATTTTGTGCTTCATGCAACGGGGTGGACAAATAAAACGGAGATAGAAAACCGTATCCGCCAGGTTCTTGAAAAGGTGAATCTTGAAAACAAGGGTTACAAGATGCCGCATCAGCTTTCAGGGGGTGAACAACAGAGGGTGGTCATAGCCAGGGCACTGCTTAACGAACCGGAAATACTGCTGGCCGATGAGCCAACCGGTAACCTTGACCCCGAAACCTCTGAAGGCATTCTCAAACTGCTGGCTGAAATAAGCGATGCGGGACGGGCGGTGCTGATTGCCACCCACAACTACTCGCTCCTGAAGAAATTTCCGGCACGCACCCTTAAATGTGAAAACGGACTGGTAAGTGAACTTGACAACAATGCTGAGATCGACTTCACCATGCTCGGCTGACACTGCAATCCGGTGAGATGGCAATGGTGATATGCATGATATCCAGCCATCACGGGCTGTATGATGACCGTATATACTGGAAAGAGGCCCTTTCATTGTCAGCGCATGGCTATCAGGTAATTCACCTGGCAACGGGCAGCGGTACGGCCGACTTCGTGTCAGAACACGGCATACGGCTTATTCAGGTTGACAGGAAGAGATATTTTGACAATCCGTATATTGATTTTCTCTGGCGCAAACTGAGTTTCAGACCCGATGTTTACAAAAGGCTGCTGGAGGTGTGCAGGGACCTGAAAGCAGATGTTTACCATATCCATGACCTGCAGCTGAACAGGATAGGGTGGCAGCTCAGGCAGATGCCCGGGAAGCCCCGTGTGATCTATGACGTACACGAGGACTATAAGAATCAGATTCCGGATTATATAAAGATAAGGGGCCTTTCCTGGCTTGTCCGGTTGTATGCCGCCTGTATCGGGAGCTGGGAAAGGAGGAAGCTTTGCCTTTACGATGCCGTGATCACCGCCATTCCCGCAGTTGCCGGTCAATTCAAAAATCTGGTCGGTCCCGGCCGCCTCCATGTTGTCCGAAATTATACCCATTTTAACCCTTCCACTTTTCTTGCCTATGAAGAGAAAGAGTATGATGCCATTTATGCGGGACTGATAAACCGGTACAGGGGTGGTATTGAAATGGCAGAAGCGGTGGCACTGGTGAAGAAAATGATACCCACTGTCAGGGTGCTTGTCGTGGGTCCCCTTCCCGACAGAAAATACGCCAAAAAACTAAAAAAAAGGATTGCAGATCTGCAGCTTGAAAACAACCTGCTGCTTCGCCCCCCGGTTCCCTCTCAGGAAGTCGGGCGACTGCTGGCAAGGAGCAGGACGGGTCTGGCCATCTTCATGCCCGTACCCATGTTCCATTACGGCATCCAGGTCAAAACTTTCGAGTACATGATATACGGCCTGCCCATCGTATGCAGCAACTTCGGCAATGTAAACCAGGTTATCAGCGAAAACCAGGCTGGTGTCGCAGTCAATCCGCAGCGGCCCGGGGATATTGCCGGGGCCCTCATCAAACTGCTGACAGAAAGAGAGTTTTATGAACAGCTGAGCCGGAATGCCATAAAGGCTGCGAGGTCAAGGTACCGCTGGAAGCAGGAGGAAAAAAAGCTGCTTGCCGTTTACCGGAATCTTTCTGTCTGAAAGAGAGCTCACTGTTTCTTAACAAGCTCCCCGTCCCGGTATATGCCGCTCTGTAAGGAACCGTCGGCCCAGGTGTACGTGCCTTCCCCATTGAATTTGTTAT
>JAXDCR010000048.1:0-7705 GCA_034677845.1 Bacteroidales bacterium
CTGGCCGGACAGGGTCCAACATTTCCGCACAAACCACCCTTAGGCTTGCAGGAGACTTCAGTAATGTGGCGGCCATCAAGGAAGCCTCCGGAAACATGGTACAGATCATGCAGATCATACAGGGTAAGCCTGATGACTTCCATGTCATTTCCGGGGATGATGTGCTGACCCTTCCCATGATGGCACTTGGTGCTTCGGGTGTCATCTCCGTACTTGCCAACGGATGTCCCCGGGAGATAAGCGAAATGGTCAACCTTGCCCTGAAAGGTGATTTTTCAGGGGCTCAGGCATTGCATTTCAGGTTACTGGACCTGATGCAGGCAATTTTTGAGGAAGGCAGCCCTTCAGGCATTAAAGCCTTACTGGAGGGACTGAAGCTAATACAAAACAATGTGCGCCTTCCGCTTGCCCCCGTCAGCGAAGGTCATTACAAAAAGCTGCAGCAACTGATGAAGGAACTCTATCAGGTCTGACCCTGTCAGGTAGCGGTAACAGCAGCTCCGTGGCAGTGCTTGTATTTTTTGCCGCTGCCGCAGGGGCAGGGGTCATTCCGGCCGATTTTCTTTTCAACCCTCACCGGCTGCACATGCTCTTCCTTCTTCCTGCCGGCAGCCTGCTCCGGCTGAAATTCCCTTTTATTGGCCTCCAGGTTGCTGTAATCAGTACGCCGCGGGCCCTGTGCGCGCTGCACGCCGCTTGAATCCCTTATGGGCAGCTGACCCCGGATCAGGATACCGGTGACATCCTTATTCACCTTGTCAATCATCGTCCTGAACAATTCAAAGGATTCAAATTTGTAAATGAGCAGGGGGTCTTTCTGCTCGTAGGTTGCAGTCTGGACAGACTGCCTCGGGTCATCCAGCTCTCTCAGATGCTCCTTCCATGCATCATCGATCACATGCAACAGGATGTTCCGCTCGAAGGAACGCACAAGTTCCTCGCCGTTGGTGCGGTATGCCTTTTCAAGGTTGGTAAGGATGTTGTACACGCGGCTGCCGTCGGTGATCGGAACCACGATATTCTCATACTGTTTGCCCTGTTTTTCGAACACCTCCCGTATCACAGGAAACACCTGTCTGGAAAGAAGGGACTGTTTCCGGAGATATGTTTCACGCAGCGCTTTATAAATGCGCTCCGTAACCTCCTCCTGTGACATCTTCATAAACTCCCGGCTGTCCAGCGGAGGTTCAATGGAAAGCGTCCGCAGCACATTGTATCTGAATTCATCATAATCGACCTGGCCGTAGAACTGGGCCACAAGACTCTCACTCACATCGTACATCATGGCAGCCACATCAACCTGTATACGCTCTCCGAAAAGCGCATGCTTTCTCCGGGTGTAGATCACTTCACGCTGCGAGTTCATCACATCATCATATTCAAGCAGGCGCTTCCGGATGCCGAAGTTGTTCTCCTCAACTTTTTTCTGGGCGCGTTCAATGGATTGCGTGATCATTTTTGCCTGGATCGGCTCTCCCTCTGTCCACCCCATCCTGGCCATCCATCCCGCTATCCGGTCTGAGGCAAACAAACGCATCAGGTCATCCTCAAGCGAAACATAAAACTGTGAGGTCCCCGGGTCACCCTGCCTTCCGGCCCTTCCTCTCAGCTGCCGGTCAACGCGGCGCGATTCATGCCTTTCGGTGCCTATGATGGCCAGGCCGCCGGCCTGTCGCACTTCCTGGCTAAGCTTGATGTCGGTACCCCTGCCGGCCATGTTGGTTGCAATGGTCACCGTTCCGCTTTTCCCTGCCTCAGCCACTATCTCTGCCTCACGCTGATGGAGTTTTGCATTCAGCACATTGTGTTTGATCCCCTTCATCTTCAGCATCCTGCTGAGCAATTCCGAGATCTCGACAGAGGTGGTACCCACCAGTACAGGTCTGCCATTGTTGTGCAGATTCTCAATCTCTGCAATGACAGCGTTGTATTTTTCCCTCTTTGTCCTGTAAACCAGGTCATCCCGGTCCTGGCGGATTACCGGCTCGTGCGTGGGAATGACCACAACGTCGAGTTTGTAAATGTTCCAGAACTCACCCGCCTCGGTTTCCGCCGTGCCTGTCATTCCGGCCAGCTTATGGTACATTCGGAAATAGTTCTGCAGGGTGATGGTGGCAAAAGTCTGTGTGGCAGCCTCCACCTTGACCCTTTCCTTGGCCTCGATAGCCTGATGCAGGCCTTCGGAATACCTTCTGCCTTCCAGTATACGCCCGGTCTGCTCATCCACAATTTTGACCTTGTTGTCAATGACAACATATTCAACATCCTTCTCAAACATTGTATATGCCTTGAGCAGCTGGTGAACCGTGTGAATCCGGTCTGATTTTACCGCATAGTCCTGCAGCACCTGGTCCTTCCTTACCAGTTTTTCTTCAGCCGTAAGCTGCTGTTTTTCGAGCTCAGCAATTTCCGAACCTATGTCAGGCAGAATGAAGAATGACGGATCAGCGGCTGAGCTGGTTATGAGATCTATGCCTTTTTCGGTCAGATCAACCGTGTTGAGCTTTTCGTCGATCACAAAGTAAAGCAGGTCTGTTGCCAGGTGCATGTTCTTGCTGTTCTCCTGCATATAATAGTTCTCAGTCTTCAGCAAAAGAGCCTTGTTACCCTGTTCGCTCAGGAACTTGATCAAAGCCTTGTTCTTTGGAAGCCCCTTAAATGCCTGCAGCAGCTTGAATCCTCCCTCCTCCTCCTTACCCTCGGCAATCAGCTTTTTGGCTTCCGCCAACAGGTTGGTTACCAGGTTGCGCTGCGCATTGACGAGTTTTTCCACCTGCGGCTTGAATTCCTCGAAGGACTGATCCTCGCCGCGGGGAACGGGACCTGAAATGATCAGGGGGGTCCTGGCATCATCGATCAGTACCGAGTCAACCTCATCCACAATTGCATAATGATGCTTGCGCTGCACAAGGTCAGAGGGACTTATAGCCATGTTATCCCGCAGATAGTCAAAGCCGAACTCGTTGTTGGTGCCATATGTCACGTCGGCAAGATATGCTTTCCTCCTGCTGTCTGAATTTGGCGGATGCTTGTCGATGCAGTCCACCACCAGACCGTGAAACTCATAAATGGGACCCATCCACTCAGAGTCACGGCGCGAAAGGTAATCGTTGACAGTGACGATATGAACTCCCCTGCCTGCCAGCGCATTGAGAAAAACCGGCAAGGTGGCGACCAGGGTCTTGCCCTCACCGGTTGCCATTTCGGCAATTTTCCCCTGATGCAGCACCACTCCCCCGATAAGCTGCTCGTCATAGTGAACCATGTCCCATGTGACCTGGTTGCCGCCGGCCATCCAGGTGTTCAGGTACCTGGCTTTGTCACCATGAATCTGCACACTGTTGCGCTGTGCTGCCAGTGCACGGTCAAAGTCGTTGGCCGTCACCTCAATGTATTCATTTTCCTTAAACCTGCGCGCCGTTTCTTTGACTACGGCAAAAGCAAGAGGCAGCATTTCATCGAGGGCTTTTTCGGTTTTGACGGTTATTTCCTTTTCTATCCTGTCTATTTCGCGGTAAATCTCCTCGATGCGGTCGATGTCGGGACCGCCCGTCTCAACTTCCTGTTTTAGTTTCAGTACCCTTTCCTCATCCTCTTTGATTTCGCCTGCCAGATAAGACCTGATCACCCGGCTCTGCTCCCGGAGTTTGTCGTTGTCCATCTGCACGACTTTATCATATTCCTGTCTGATCCTGTCAAGGACAGGCAGGATTTCCCGTATGTCACGCTGCGACTTGCTGCCGAAAAATTTCTTGAGTATTCCGGATAATTCCATTTTGTTGTGATTCTTAATATACTTTAATAATGTTGGCTGTTGTATGCCGCGATGACAGCGATGACTGTCAGATGGCGCCTGTCACATGTTTCTGATTATTTCATCACCGAATTCGGAACATTTTAGCTTTGTAGCCCCTTCCATGAGCCGTTCAAAATCATAGGTAACCCTTTTTGCGCGGATGGCGGCCTGGAGACCCTTTACGATCAACTCCGCTGCTTCAGTCCACCCCAGGTATTCAAGCATCATCACCCCTGACAGAATCACAGAGCCCGGATTGACCATATCCTTACCCGCGTACTTGGGCGCCGTTCCGTGGGTGGCTTCAAAGATGGCATGGCCGGTTTCATAGTTTATATTGGCACCCGGCGCAATTCCTATGCCGCCGACAATGGCTGCCAGTGCATCCGAAATGTAGTCACCGTTAAGGTTGAGTGTTGCAATGACAGAGTATTCGGAAGGCCTTGTGAGTATCTGCTGAAGAAAAGCGTCTGCAATGACATCCTTGATGATGACATCCTTACCGTTCCTGCTGTTTTTTAAGGTGCACCATGGTCCGCCATCCAGCTCAACGGCTCCGAATTCTCTCCTGGCCAGCTGATATCCCCAGTCTCTGAATCCACCCTCCGTGAATTTCATTATGTTGCCTTTGTGAACAAGGGTTACGGAGGGCAGTTCATGATCCAGGCAGTACCGGATGGCAGCCCTGACAAGTCTTTCCGAGCCCTCACGCGAAACGGGTTTGATGCCGATGGATGAGGTATCGGGGAAACGAATCTTGCTGACTTTCATTTCCTGTCTCAGGAATGAGATAACCCTGCTGACCTCTTCCGTACCCGACATCCATTCGATACCGGCATAGATATCCTCTGAGTTTTCCCTGAAAATGACCATGTTTGTAGCACCGGGATTTTTCACCGGTGATGGCACTCCGTCATAGTAACGCACGGGGCGCAGGCACACATACAGATCCAGCAACTGCCTTAGCGCGACATTCAAGGATCTTATGCCTCCCCCGACCGGCGTTGTCAGCGGTCCCTTAATGGCTACCATATATTCTCTGATGACGTCAAGTGTTTCATCCGGCAGCCAGCTCCCTTTCAGGTTATATGCTTTCTCTCCGGCGAAGACCTCCCGCCATATTATTTCTTTTTGCCCTCCATAGGCTTTTTCAACAGCAGCGTCAAACACCCTTACGGATGCGGCCCAGATATCGGGTCCCGTACCATCGCCTTCAATAAACGGAATGACCGGATTGTCAGGCACAATGAGCCTGCCATGTCTGATTGATATTTTCTTTCCCTTCATGACAATAAAGTTAGTTTTTTATTCCAGTTCCAGGTTCAGATTCTGCTTGAGCTTGGCCAGCAACGGGTTTTTCTTGTTCAGGAACTCAAATTTCTCCTCGCTTGTGTACAGCCTGATTTTAGAAGGGTCATCATCTTCATTCACAATTGCTTCTATGCTCAGAGCCGGATGCTGAAGTTCACGTTTCAGGAATTTCTCGAGTTCAACCTTTGTCGTGCTGTTGAAATCCTCCAGCTGAGCCTGGTTGTTCAGGTGAATCAGCAGCCTGTCATTTTCTGTGATGACGGGCTTGATATTCTTAAGTGCCGCTGCCATTCTTGGCCTGTTTTCCCGTATCTGCTCGGTAAAATCATTCCAGCACATTACCAGAAAATCATAGGAAAGGGCTGTTGTCACCGGTTGTGGCTCCGGCACATCTGATCCTTCTGTTGTCTCCTCCGGGTCAGGACTTTGTCTCAGCGCCTCTTTGATTGAAATTGACCTGCCGGCGGTGGCGTAACCCTTACGGGGTTCATTCACACCGGCCTTTTGCCTGGCTGCTTTTGACAAAGGAGCAGGCGAATGTGCCGAAGTCACTGAGGGGCGGTCAGGGTCAGATCCGTTATTTTTTTTTTCATTGCAGAGGTTGCAAATCTGCAAAAGAGCAAGCTCGACATGAAGTCTCTGGTTCCTGCTCGACCGGAATGCCGTTTCACACTGGCTGCATATTTCAAGTGCGCGCAACAGGAAAGAGGGACTGCATTCGGAAGCCTGTTTCAGGTAGCTTTCCCTGATGGAGTCACTGACTTCAAGCAGCGTCACGGTTGAGGCATCGCGACTGACCAGCAGGTCGCGGAAGTGCGCTGAAAGTCCCGACACAAAATTAAAACCGTCGAAACCCTTGAGAAGAACATCATTAAAAATGAGCAAAACGTTTGCGGCCGAGTGCTCAAGCAACGCCCTCGTAATATTGAAATAGATCTGATAGTCAATAACATTAAGATTCTCGATCACTTCCTGGTAGGTAATGTTATGGCCTGAAAAGCTGGCAAGCTGATCGAAAATAGACAGGGCATCGCGCATGGCACCGTCAGCTTTAACGGCAATTACATTCAACGCTTCCTTTTCATATCTGATATTCTCCCTATCACCAATGACCGACAGGTGGCTGACAATGTCCTCAACACGGATCCGGTTAAAGTCAAATATCTGGCAACGCGACAGGACGGTGGGTATTATCTTGTGTTTTTCCGTGGTCGCCAGAATGAAGACCGCATGAGGGGGGGGTTCTTCAAGGGTCTTCAGGAATGCGTTGAAAGCGGCCTGAGACAGCATGTGAACCTCATCTATTATGTAAATGCTGTACCGTCCCACCTGAGGAAGTAAGCGAACCTGGTCAACCAGGCTGCGGATATCATCAACCGAGTTGTTGGATGCAGCATCCAGCTCGTGAATGTTGAAAGAACGCGATTCGTTGAAAGCCATGCATGATTCACAGATACCGCATGCCTCACCGTCAGGTGTCGGATTGAAACAATTAAGCGTCCTGGCGAAAATCCGGGCACAGGTGGTCTTCCCCACCCCGCGGGGACCGCAGAAAAGGTAGGCATGGGCTACATGGCCGGTTCTCACTGCATTTTTGAGGGTGCTTGTGACGGTGAACTGTCCGATGACCGCATCGAAAGTGAGAGGCCTGTATTTTCGGGCAGAAACGATGAAAGGGCTCATGCCGATCGAAATTTGCCTGCAAAGATATTGAATTCTGCTGACCAATACAGTGCCTGTGCAGATAACATTTCAGTTTTATCAGACCGAAATGGCAATTGGCCACCTTCATCTGACAGTTCATCAATTTGTTTTGAGCCCTGACAGCATATACCGTATATATAGTCAGGAACGTTATAATCAACCTGGCAATGAAAACAAATGCACTGGATAATAAAACAATCCTGATCGCTGAAGACGATGAAATGAGCTTCAGATACCTGGACATGATCATAACCAGCCGGGCCCCTGTCAGCGTGATATGGGCTATCAACGGTCAGCTGGCAGTCGAGTACTGCAAACGTTACAGCCACATTGACCTTGTTCTGATGGACCTTCACCTCCCCGTTCTGGACGGGCTGGAGGCCCTTAAACAGATCAAAGCCTTCAGACCGGGTCTTCCCGTCTTAATCCACACTGCCACATCATACGGCGATGAAAGCGAGCAATGCATCAGGGCCGGATGCGATGGTTTCATAACAAAACCTGTAAGTTTTAATGAGCTGCTTTACCGCATCGGTTTGCTGCTCGATCCTGTCACTGCCCGCTGAGTCTATTCTTGCATAAGGAAATACTGAATATCAGCTTAAAATGTTGAAAGCTATTCTGCATTCAATATTTTTGTCTTAAATTGGAGCTTGAATTTTAAGCGTCCGAAGACAATGAATAATCTGATCGATCTTTTTGAAACCTGTGTCGAAAAATACAGGGATAATATCTTCCTTCTTGAGAAAAAAGATAAGGAATATACCGGTATAACATACAAAGAAACAAGGGACAGCGTATATCTTTTCGGAGCCGGACTGATAAGCATGGGGATCAGAAAAGGTGACCGCATTGCACTGATTTCGGAAGGGAGAAATGACTGGGTAATCAGCG
>JAXDCR010000049.1:0-4479 GCA_034677845.1 Bacteroidales bacterium
CCGGATATTCCTTCCTGACCGGGATGACGCACTGCACATCCACATAGCAAGGGCCAAGGTCGTATATATGCTGAATACCAGGCTCTCGGTCAGCGCCTATGTTCAGTACACAAACACGACCGATAACCTCGTCAGTAATGTAAGGCTAAGGTACAATGCCCGGGAAGGCAATGACTTTTACCTCGTCTTTAATGATTTCAGGTCCGCCAGCACCGTTGAAATGATACCGGCACCGCCGGATTATTTCAACCGTACCATCCTGCTGAAATATACACACACCTTCAGGCTCTGACAACATACGGTAAAAACCAAAGAAAATCACCATACCAAATGAGTTTCATCAACAACTATTAAAACCATGTACCAATGACACGAAAAGAATTCCTGAATCTGACAGCGGGAGCGACTGCACTGACGGCAGTCACCTCCCGGAGCTTGCGGGCAGCATCAGCCGGCCGGCCGGCACAGGCTGCCCAGCCGGCACCGGCCGGAAAACCCAAGAGGGGCGTTTCAATCTATTCTTATTCCGGACTGCTCTTCTGGCATATGACCCTCGAAGACTGCTTCGCCGAGATGAACGACATGGGGGCAAGGGGACTGGAGATACTGGCCAACGGGCACATTGAAGGTTACCCGAATCCCACGGACGAGTGGCTCGAATGGTGGCAATCCATGCTGAAAAAATACAACATTGTCCCCATCGAATACGGACACTGGGTCGATTCCAGGCGTCACAAGGGCAGGGAGCTTACCACCCAGGAATCATATGATATGCTGGTGCGCGACATCAAACTGGCCAGCAAACTTGGGTTCACCATCGGAAGGACAAAGCTGGGCGTCATCGACAGGCCGGGAACGCCTGAATATGACACCCTGACACCTGTCAGAAACTGGCAGGAATTCATCAAAATGGCATTGCCGGTGGCAGAGCAGTACAATTTCAAAATGTGTCCCGAGATACACGCCCCCACCATGCTGAATTCAAAAATGATCAGTGAATATGTCGATTTCATCCAGAAGACAAACACTAAGTACTTCGGACTGAACATCGATTTTGGCGTGTTTCAGACAAGGCGTCCCCAGAGTGCCACCCAGGCAGCAGCACCTGCCGCTGCAACGGGGGCTCAGGGTCAGCAGGCATCAGCGGCCGGGGGCATGCAGCCGGCACAGACAGCTGCACGCAGCGGCATGATGAACATGCAGCCCAGCAAGCCTGAGGAAATCGTGCCCCTTCTCCCTTACGTGTACTGCTGCCATGCAAAATTCGTCGACATGTCGGAAGACTGCGAAGACACAACTACCCCATACAGGGAGGTAATTGACCTGATGATAAAGAATAAATGGGACGGCTACCTGCTGAGCGAATATGAGGGTGCAAGCAAAGACGTTCCGGGTTATGTATCCGAACAGCTTCGCAGGCAGCATGTCATGCTTAAAAAGTTGCTCGGGGAGGTTGCCTGACGACAGGCATTATTCAAAGATTGTCAAACCATTAAAAAAAAATACAATGCTTGAAAAAGATAACATACAATCAAGGGGTTTTAAAAATGTGACCGACGGCAAAACCGTCACCGGCTTCCAGATCCCTTTCAGATCATCGTATTATCGGGGCGTATGGCTCAGCCAGCTTACTGAGGTTACCATAACTGTCGATGGCGAAAAATTCGAAGGCAGCAGGATCACCTGGAAAATAGGAGGAAAGACTTATTCCCAGACCGATCTCGCCAACTATCCCGACGTGAACTGGCCACTTTATGAGCCAGCCATATTCATCGTGCAGAAGCCCGGGGGACTGTCTCTCGGTGTGCATGATGTGGAAGTTTCAGTGGGTTACAGCGTTTCCTATACACCCTATCCTGAAAACGGATGGGCCACTCCGCGCTCGTACAAAAAGAAAATGACACTTGCAGGTTAAAGGCCCGTTAAAACATATTATATACAGGATAATTAGTCAGGCTGATACCTGCAGCACAAATGCCAGGCCTCTCACCCTGGCCCGGCAGGCCTGGATTCAGGCCCTGCCGGGTCAGGAGAAGAGATTTTCTTTCATAATTTTACCAGTATGAGTCACCCTGTTTCATTTTCAAGGGGTCTTACATTTATGGATTTATTTCACTAACAGATACAAGAATCAATGGAAAATCACAGGCAAACAGAGTTACTGGTAAATTATCTCACAGGCATGGCCAATGTTAAGGAATCTGAAGAAGCACTGCAGTGGATTAACATGTCCGAAGAGAACAAAACTTACTTCAAACAGCTGAGGGCAGTTTACGAGGCTGCCAAAATCACGCAGAAGGACCACGACTACCACCCTGATCTGTCGTGGGAAAGGGTCAGGGCCAGGCACTACAAACAGCACGTTGAAAACCTTCTGTCAATGCACAAGGAAAACAGACATCGTATTGTCCTGCAGTTTCTCAAGTATGCTGCCGTTATTGCAGTTGCTTTTTGTTTATCGCTGTTTGGCTATAAATACCTGCCCCTTAAAACAGGGAAGGTATCGCGGGATGTCATGCAAACCATCGAGGCGCCTGTGGGTTCCCGTTCGAATATCATTCTGGCAGACGGATCAAATATCTGGCTCAATGCAGGCAGTACTCTCAGATATTCTCCTTCTTTCGGAAGCAAAAACAGGGAAGTTTACCTGGAGGGGGAAGCCTTTTTCAATGTCACCCAGGATTTCAGACGTCAGTTTATTGTCAAAGCCAGGGGCATCGACATAAAGGTGTTCGGAACCAAATTCAACGTGAAAGCCTATGCTGAGGAAGATTATGTGCAGACTACCCTGGTGGAGGGCTCGGTCACCCTTGAAGGTGATCTGCTCGAAAAAACCGGCGCCGGAAGTGTCGTGCTTGAACCCAGGCAGGTTGCCACCATTGCGCTGAACAAGGAATCTGACGTTATAACAGTTGATTCCGGGATCAACACAGACGTCTACGCTTCATGGAAAGAAAACAGATGGGTCTTTGACGGTGAAACGCTCGGCGATCTGGCTGTCAAACTTGAGCGACGGTACAATGTCAGTATCAATATTCTGACCGACGGTTTGAGTAACTACAGGTTCACCGGCATCATCAAGGATGAAACCCTGCAGCAGGTGCTCAATATGATCCGGCTTTCCGCTCCCATCCAGTATGAATTCATCAATGCCAGTACAATAAACCTGACTGAAAACAAGACCTTCAAGTCGCAATATGATAAGATGCTTATTGAAGGGGCTAACTAATCAAAGATTCCTTTTATAAGTGATAAACTTTAAAACCCCGATGCCTATGATATAAAAATGAAAACCTGAAAAAAATCGCAGGATGCTGCTACACCCTGCGATTAGATTAAAATTACCGCTAATAAATGCTCCGTGGCGGGAGCACCAGTGTTAATTAAAACCCAACAAATCTATGAAAATTAAGTGTAAACCCTTTGGCATGGGACTGAAAAACCATGCAAAAAAAATCCTGCTGATTATGAAACTGGTCATTTTATTCCTGACATTCTGTGCGTTACAGATTTCGGCCAATGTTTACGCACAAACAAAATCTTTTAGTCTGGAATTGAGCGATGTTTCTGTGAAGGATGTTTTGAAAACAATTGAACAGCAAAGCGAATTCCGGTTTTTTTACAACGATGACCTCAGTGATGTGAACCGTCACGTCACAATCGATGTCATCGACCTGAAGGTTGAGGATATCCTGAACAGGTTGTTCGATGCAAAAAGGATTTCATACCAGATTCTTGAAAACAATCTGATTGTCATTACTCCCCTCAACCTGCTGAAACCACAGCAAGCCACCGTGACCGGCTCAGTCACCGATGAAAAGACCGGTGAGCCGCTGGCTGGGGTCACCATCCAGGTGAAAGGCACCCTTACCGGTGCCATATCACAGGTTGACGGAACCTACCGGGTCAGTGTTCCCCAGGATGCAACCACCCTGGTTTTCAGCTTTGTCGGTTATCAGTCCCAGGAAGTTGCCATTTCGGGCCGCACCGTAATAAACATAGCCCTGAAAGAAGAAATCACGGCACTTGAGGAAGTGGTTATAACGGGTTATGCAACGGAAAGAAAGAAAGACATCATCGGATCTGTGGCCGTCGTCCAGACGGAGGAGATGCTCTCCACACCTTCCGGTAACCTTACCAACCAGCTGCAGGGACGGGCACCGGGCGTCACCATAAGCAGCGACGGGGCCCCGGGAAAAACGGGCAGGGTGCGCATCAGGGGTTTCGGAACCTTTGGCAATTCTGAACCTCTCTATATCATCGATGGCATACCGGGAGCAATTGACATGATCAATCCGAACGATGTGGCATCCGTTCAGGTTCTCAAAGATGCTGCCTCTGCATCGGTATATGGCGCCAGGGCGGCCAACGGTGTCATCATCGTGACCACCAAGCAGGGAAAGGCAGGCGAGACAAGGATAACGGTCGATTCATACGCCGGTTTCAGCTATGTCGGGAAAAACAACGCCCCCGACGTCT
>JAXDCR010000050.1:0-8347 GCA_034677845.1 Bacteroidales bacterium
TCCCGTTGGCGGCTGGCCGGTTCCCTGCATGCCGGCGGGACGCTGTCTGGTGCCCTGTTGCGATCCTGAGCCCGGAGCTGCCCCTGCGGGAGGGGCGCCCTCAGGCATTCCCTGTCCCGGCGCAAAACCCTCGGGCATTCCCTGTTGCCCGGCACCCTGCGGTGTGCCTGTGCCGGGCTGTCCCGTTGGCGGCTGGCCGGTTCCCTGCATGCCGGCGGGACGCTGTCTGGTGCCCTGTTGCGATCCTGAGCCCGGAGCTGCCCCTGCGGGAGCAACGCCCTCGGGCATTCCCTGTCCCGGTGCAAAACCCTCGGGCATTCCCTGTCCCGGAACAAAGCCTTCCGGCATTCCCTGTCCCGGTACAAAGCCTTCTGGCATTGTTGTACCGGCGGCAGCCGGCACGGTGCCGCCGGTCAGGCCTGTCAGATCCATACCTGTACCGACTACCAGATAGGCTTTTTCTTCCAGCGTCATGGCAGCAATCACCTTCCTCACGGGGTCCCTGCCCAGCTGGGGTGTTCTTCCGCCGTTGCAACGAACCAGGCTTAAAAGCAGCACTCCGGCAAGGAGTGCGCCTGCCATGGAATTAGCAAATCTCCTGTTTTCTTTTATTATCCTCATTTCTTCTTTATTAGTTTGCCACCGGCCAGGACCAATGGTTCCGGGCCAGGCGGCTTGTTAGTTTGTCTGCGCATACAAAAATAAATAAATAAGCCAAACAGCTGAATATTTTAACATTTTTTGAATTCATAACATACGCTCAATTCAGATACCCGGCGGCTCATGTGTTGATTGTTATGACAACCGGGGTAAATTTATTGGCTATCTTTGCCGCAGACATTTCCCTTATGGCACGTCCGAAACATTTACTCCTGCTGGAAGACCTGAAGGTGGAAGATCTGGCAGCAGAAGGCAGGTCCGTTGCACGGCACGAAGGGATGGTTGTTTTTGTCAAGCAGGCAGTTCCGGGCGATGTGATTGATGCGCAGGTAGTGAAAAGGCGAAAGGATTTCATGGAAGCGGTCCCGGTAAGATTCATTACCTGTTCCGGGGTTCGGAGAGATCCTTTCTGCAGGCATTTTTATGAATGCGGAGGCTGCAACTGGCAGCAGCTTCCTTATGATGTCCTGTCGCGCTTCAAGCAACAACAGGTGCACGATGCTCTGACTAGGATAGGCAGGATCAAAAACCCCCTTGTACTGCCGATCCTTGTTCCTGAACAGCAGCTATACTACCGTAACAAGCTTGAATTCACATTTTCGGCAAACCGCTGGATCACCCCTGCGGAGGTGCGATCCGGCGCCCGGATCACAGAGAGACGCGCCCTTGGTTTCCACATTCCCGGAAGGTTTGACAAGGTTCTTGACATCGATACCTGTTTCCTGCAGCCGGAACCTTCCAATGCAATCCGGAACACGGTAAGGGAACTGGCCATCGGTATGCATCTGGAATTCTTTGACCTTATCCGTCACCGGGGCTTCCTTAGAAATCTTATCATCCGGAACAACCAGAAAGGTGAATTCATGGTGATTTTTTCCTTTTTCAGGGATGAACCGGAACAGATCATGGAGCTGCTCGGTGAGACAGAGAAAAAATTCCCGCAGATCAGCTCACTTCTGTACGTGATCAATCCCAAACCGAATGACACGATCAGCGATCTGGAAATAAGACTGTTCAGCGGAAAGGATTACCTGGAAGAGGAAATGGAGGGCCTCGTTTACAGGATATCACCGAAATCCTTTTTCCAGACTAACAGTCCCCAGGCATGCAGGTTGTTTGGCGAGGTGCGGAAGCTGGCTGACCTGACCGGAGGAGAAACGGTATACGACCTGTACACCGGTACGGGTGCCATAGCTGTTTTTCTGGCGAAATACTGCAAAAAGGTGATCGGCATTGATTATGTCCCGGAAGCCATCGCTGATGCTGAAATAAATGCCCGCAACAACGGAATGGACAATGCATTTTTTCTGGCAGGGGATATTAAGGGCATGCTGAATCCTGACTTGCTGGAACAGTACGGAGCCCCGGATGTGATGGTGGCTGACCCTCCGCGGACCGGCATGCATCCGGACGTGATCCGGGCCATCAAGGATGCAGGTCCCTCCAGGATCATTTATGTCAGTTGCAACCCTGCCACGCAGGCCAGGGATTTACTCCGGCTGTCACCTGAATACAGACATGTCAGTTCAAGGCCGGTTGATATGTTCCCGTTTACCCACCATGTGGAAAATATCAGCCTGCTGTTGAAAAATCCCTGATTGATTTTGATTTATTCTTGCCAAATTTGTCAACAACTTCCGCCGCATAACTGAAAATGGTAAACCTGTAAAAAATGGGCAATTTCTTCCAGGGGGTTTTCCAGACATTCTTTCTGATCGGTTATGTCATTTTGTTTATCATCACCATTCTAATCCTGCAGCCTTTTCGTTTCCACAAACGCCGGATGAAGTCGACAACTTCCCTCAAGGTCAGTTACCTGCTGTACCTGCTTACTTTTCTTGTATTCACTTACCTGCTTCTGTTCGGCAAAAAAGTTGTCACCAGTGAGGAACAGCCTTATGACAGCCTGTTCAATGCGCATTTCATTGTTTTTCTGACCTCCACCATCATTCCCAATGTCGGAATCATGATTCGCAGGAAAATAAAGAAGAACAGGGTTGAGTTCAACATCCTCTTCACCCTGATAAACCTGTTGTATTTCACCTACCTCGCCTACCTCTGCTTTTCACACAAATGGGCGCTCATGTAGTCATGTGTCTGGCGAGGCTGTTGCACGGTAAAGCTCAGTGGCGATATGCGTTTTTTCTTCAAGACCCAGTTGCCCGTCCAGCCAGTTAATCACAGTTCCTTCTCTTTCCATTTTTCTGAACCAGGTCATCTGCCGTTTAGCAAACTGGTGGATGGCTGTTTCAAGGTGGCTTGCCATGTCAGTATAGGTGAGCTTGCCGGTCAGATACAGTGTAATGTATTTGTATTCAAGGCCGTAATACATCAGCTTTTCCGGGTTCATACCGCTGTCAAGCAGACCCTGCACCTCGCTGACCATTCCTTGTTTCAGTCTCGCATAAAGCCTTTCAGTTATTCGTTTCCGCTGCGTGTCACGGTCAAAACGGATGCCGATAAATAAGGTGACGGGTGCATGTTTCTGTTCAGAGGGAAGAGGATTGTCAATCCGGTGCGTCGCGATCTCAATTGCCCTGATGGCGCGTTCCCTTGTGTCCGTATCCGTTGTGTTATGCAGTTTTTTCAGCTGCATCAGCTTTTGGCTGAGCTCCCCGAGGGTTAGGGATTCCAGGGTGCCTCTCAGGGCGGTATTGAATGGAACGTACGGAAGGTCATAGCAGCGTGTGACTGCCTGGATGTACAAACCGGATCCGCCGCAAAGTATCGGAAGCCTCTTCCGTGAGATTAGGTTGCTGTAAACCCGGTTAAAATCCTGCTGGAATTCAAAGACACTGTAATGATGGCCCGGATCGGCAATGTCGATAAGGTGGTATGGAACCTTTCTGCCGCTTACCTGGTAATCACCGTAGTCTTTTCCCGTCCCCAGATTCATGTGGCGATATACCTGCCTTGAGTCGGCACTGATCACCTCACCGCCAAGCCTGTCAGCAAGCCGGGCTGCAAGAGCTGTCTTTCCGCTGGCGGTAGCGCCCACAACGGCGATCATGTTATACGGCGGAGACATATTTAATGTGTCGGTAATGGCGAATGTATGGAAAATCAGTAAAAATGGCCTTATTTTGCTGCTTTGTTTTACATCGATGGATGAAATAAACATACGCAATAAAAAAGCCTGGCATGAATTTGAGATCCTGGACAGGTTCTTGGCCGGGATCCAGTTAACCGGTACGGAAATCAAGTCGATCCGTGAGGGCAAGGCCGGTCTTGCCGACGCTTACTGTTATTTCAGGGACGGGGAATTGTACGTGAAGGGGATGCATGTGGCTGAGTATGATTTTGGAAACATTTTCAATCATGCCCCCAAAAGAGACCGCAAGCTGCTGCTGACAGGAAGGGAGCTCAGACGGTTGGAGAGAAGCGTGAGGGAAAAGGGGCTGACAATTGTGGCGCTGAAGCTTTTCATTGCCGAAAGCGGTTATGCCAAGCTTGAGATCGCCCTTGCCAGGGGTAAGAAAGAATATGACAAACGTGAGGATTTGAAGAAAAAGGATTCAAAACTGCATCTCAGCAGGTTAATGAAGCGAAGATAACGGGAATGTCCATGCTGTTACTTTCTCACTGTGTGAAGAAGAAACTGTTAAGCTCGTAAATATCAGTTGCCGTAAGGCTTGAGGTGGCATCAAAATACCTGTCAATTTCCCTGAGCATTTCATCAAAGGATATATAATTGTCCCTGTCGGTATCAAGTGCCCTGAATCGGTCCGGTATCTGTACCTTTCCGGAAGCCTGCCGCGATAAAACGGCTTCAGGTCTGCGGATGTATTGCTCTATCTCATTGCGCCCGACGGCAAGCGACCGGTCGAGCAGTGAGGCAAGCTGGTCCTCCGTAATGGCCACACCCTGGTCGTTGACGTACATTCCTGCCCTGCTTAAAGGTTCCCGGTCCAGATAATCCACGATCCCGTCGCCGTCCGTATCCACCGGACACCCGGTGGAATCGGCCACAACGCCCTGCGGGGTGCCCGGACACTGGTCCCACCCGTCCATCCACCCGTCGAAATCTTCATCGCCGAAGAGCATCGGGTCAAAATCAGTGGCCAGCAGTTTTTCTATTTTCAGTGCCTTTGCAGATGAAAACAGGTCAACATGAAAGGAAACGTAGGTATAGCTGAACATGTCGTTACCTTTTTTGCCGATTATACCGCTCACATTCTTTGAACTGACATGGTCTATCAGGTCAGAGAGGACATATGAAAAGGAGTTGCCCAGCCTGAGCATGGTTCGGTCAGACAATTGCAGTTCAACGCCGATATCCACCGGAACGGCAAATGCAAATTCTGCATATTTGCCTCTGCCCCAGTCATAAATATCACGCAATGAAGTTTCATATTTGAAATCCCGGTGCATGATCAGGCTGATTTCCTCGTTGTATGCCGTCTGGGGCAGGTTGCGGATGGTGCCGTCTGTCCAGTAATGATAACGGGCGGATACCTTTGAACCGGTTTCCGGATCATAATATGTTCCTATGCTGTCTGTCGTTGAATGAAAGGAAAGAGTTGAAAATCCAATGGATATGAACGGATGAAGCCTTCTTTCCCTGTTCCGGAAAAGGTGGTCAAAATCGTAATTCAGGTCAACGCCGAAATTGTACAGGGATGTGCGGAAGTTAAAGTTTTCCATGGGATCGGAATAGGAGCGCTGGTTACCGCTTACGGTTCCACCCATAAAGAAAAAGTCGGCCCTGACGGTGCGTTTGTTGTCGATGGTAGAGCTCAGGTCTATCCTGAATCCTGGTGTGCCAAGGGTGGGCTGGTAGTTGTTGTTCCTTATGTCGCCGAAATAATTCAATACGCCTGTTCCGATGCCGACAACTGGCTTGTAAACGGGATTGACGGCATCGACCTCTTCATTCAGCAGCCTCTGAAACTCGTCTTGCTGTGCGGCGACCTCGCACACCGGCACCAGTGCGATTGCCAGCATGAATATCCTGCCTGCGGCGATGACGAAGTTTTTTTCCTGCATAGGGAGTGAAGGTTTATTGGGTTGCTGCCAGCGCTTCCTGGATGGTAATGCGGTTGCCGTTCCTGTATGCTACCACAAATGCATCCTTGATGGCGGTCATCTTAAGGATCTGATCCTTGTAATCCTTTGCCTGCTGGTAATTGTCAAAAGAACCCACCGTGTATCTGGTCAGCCCGTTTTCTGTTTCTTGTTGTACGGCACCTTCCAGCTTCAGGTTACCGAAATAGGATGCCACATCAATGGGCAGGCGGCCTGCTGCAACCTGCACGCGGAAGCTCACATCCGCTGCTGTCGGCGTGATCACAGTTCCTTCCGCCGGTTCTAAGGATTTGTCCGTTGCAGGCGGTGACATCGTTCCGGATGCTGTTCCTGTGGCGGAAGAGGATGAAGGCTGGCTTGAGGACACCTGTGCCGTCGGGACAGCTGTCTCAGCAGGAGAGGGCACTGCGGCAACCGGAGTGCCTGAAGATGCACCGGGGGATGCAGCCGGGGCAACAGCGACCGTCGCTGTCTTTGTTCCAGCAATTGGAACCCTGGCCTGCTCAGGGGCGGTGTCCTGCACAAGCTGCTCATTTTCTTAAGTCTCCAGGGAAGCAAGGTCAATGTCTCTTTCAGGTATTCCCTTGCTCACGGTCTCGGTGCCAAGCAGGAAAGTAAAGGTGCCTTCGGGCTGCGGGGCAGGAATGCCGTTTCTGCCGGAGGGGACAAGCGTATAGGATGCTATGAAATGATCTCCCATTGGCATCACCATCCAGACAAACTTGGCAACCTGCCCTGAAAAGGTGAAAGTTCCGCTTTGTGCGTCCCTTACTTTGGCTGAATATCCTGAAGGGATGTTCTCCTCAATCTTGGCAAACCGGGAACTCTTGTCCTTTGTGACAAGCAGATTCACCGTATATTCGCCGTTGGCGCCCGGTATGGGTTTTCCCCTGATGCAGGCGGTGACAGCCCTTATTTCTTCTGCCGTTCTTACCTCAGGTTCCGCGATTTTCTCAAAATCCTTCACGTCAACGATAAGCTCCGGATTTATTGATGCAGATGGCAGGATGGTAATGTTTACGGGCTCTGCATCAAATACTCTGGTTTCTTCATCCTCCACATAGGAGAACTGTCCGCCAAGGGTGAATGTGCCTTTCAGCCTTTCGTCAACCGCAACACGGTAAGTGATGGTTATTTCTTCCCGTCTGGGAAGCCTCCGCCAGATGAAACGAACCCGGTTTTCGCTGAAAGTGAAATCCGCGTTGGCAGAATTGACAGAAACGGCTGTAAGTCCCCCCGGATATTCCTGCTGGAAACGTGAGAAACCTTCAAGGTTGCCTTTATTGATTGTTATGGTCACCTCGAATGCTGATCCTGCAACCACCTCCCGCGGAATATCCATGTCAACCGAAACGTTGACGGGGACAGCCTGAAAGACCAGCCCGGCCAGCAGGCGAATGACCAGAACAAGGGAGCCGACCATGGATTCAATTCAAAATCAGGTTAAATGTACTCCATTTAACCCACAATCACAACCAATTTATAAACACCCGTGTTAACAACATGGTATGGATGACAGGGTTTATAAAAAACATAAGGACGGATTCAGAAATTGGGACTGAGCATATACTTGCTGTAGAATTCGTTTATATGCTTCACAGCTTCATCGGCGGTGTCAACCACGATGAAAAGCTCAATATCGGTGTTGCTTATGTTTTTCTGGTCGTCCAGCATCACTTCTTTTACCCATTTTATAAGGCCTCCCCAGTATTCCCTGCCTACCAGGACAATGGGAAACCTTCCGATTTTACCGGTCTGTATCAGCGTAAGCGCTTCAAACAGTTCGTCGAAGGTGCCAAAACCGCCGGGTAGCACTATGAATCCCTGGGCATATTTAACAAACATGACCTTGCGGACGAAAAAATGATCGAAAATGATCAGCTTGTCTGAATCGATGAACAGGTTAGGTTCCTGTTCCATCGGAAGGTCAATGTTCAGACCGACGGAAGGCCCCTTACCCCTTTTTGCCCCAAGGTTGGCGGCCTCCATGATGCCCGGTCCCCCTCCGGTTATGATACCGTAACCATGAAGGGTGAGTTTGTAGGCAATTTCCTCGGCGAGCCTGTAAAATTTGGTACCCGGTTCCGTGCGCGCAGAACCGAAGATTGAAACGCATGGTCCTATACGCGCCAGTTTCTCAAAGCCTTCAACAAGCTCCGACATGACCTTGAAGATCTTCCAGCTGTCGGCCGATTGTATTTCCTGCCAGTCTTTTTTCTTAAAGGCATCAATTATTTTTTCCTCATTGTCGTTCATTCTCTGCGGTTATTAATTGGTTCTTGCCCTCCGGCCGAAGTTCCGGGCAAACAAAGGGCCGGTAAAATTAAGCATTTGCTGCAATTGTTCTTACAGGTGGGTGCATCTGTTCATGAATTTATATCATGATCTCCGGTTTCAGATATTCAGCCGTATAACCTTTGGCCTGGCGCACGATTTCTTCCGGCGTGCCGCAGGAGATTATCTCGCCCCCGCGCATGCCTCCTTCGGGACCCATATCGATAATGTGGTCGGCCATTTTGATAACATCCATGTTATGTTCTATGATAATAATTGTATTTCCTTTGTCTGCCAGCCGGTTCAGCACGTCCATCAGCACGCGCACATCTTCGAAGTGCAATCCTGTCGTCGGCTCATCGAGTATGTAAAGGGTTTTGCCAGTATC
>JAXDCR010000051.1:0-4167 GCA_034677845.1 Bacteroidales bacterium
CCGGATAATATCCGGCTGGCGTACCTTCCGTCGCCCGGGATTCTGAAGCTAAGGCTGACAGGGTCCGAAACTGCCGGCAGGGGATCACAACTGGAAACTGAGATGAACCTCCGGATCAGGGAGCTGGAATTGATCATCGGCAAAAACATCTTTGGATATGGCAACGAAAGGCTGCCTGAAGTCGTTGGCAGGTTGCTTAGGGAAAGGGCACTGAAATTATCTGTGGCAGAGAGTTGCACCGGTGGAAAGCTTGGTGAGCTAATCACCTCAGTGCCGGGAAGTTCGGATTATTTTAAAGGGGGACTGATAGCCTATTCGAATGACGTTAAGATCAGGGAACTGGGTGTTAATGAAAGCATTTTTGCGTCCTGCGGAGCGGTGAGCCGGGAAGTGGCAGAACAGATGGCAATGGGGGCCAACAGAAAGTTCGGAACCGACCTGGCAATAGCCATAACGGGCATTGCCGGCCCTTCAGGTGGTTCACCCGTGAAACCGGTTGGAACCACCTGGATAGCGGTATCTTATGAAAAGAAAGTTGTATCCGATTTGTACCATTTTGGCGAGCTGAGAGATAAGAATATTTTAAAGGCCGCAATAGCAGGGCTATTCATGCTGAGGAACACCATACTGGACCTCTTGTGAATAATTTTTTATATGCATTTGAAAATTTGAAAAAAATTGCCGTACTTTGCGAGCTGTTTAAAAAAGAGAAAATTCCGATAAAGAAATGTCACGTATTTGTCAGATAACAGGCAAAACAGCGCAGGTGGGAAACAATGTTTCGCATTCCAGGCGCAGAACAAAAAGAACCTTCGAGGTGAACCTGTTCGACAGGAAACTTTTTTTACCTGAAGAGAACAGGTGGATTGAGCTGAAGGTTTCAGCTGCCGGGTTAAGATATATTAATAAGGTGGGACTGAAAAAGGCCCTTGATCATGCGAAAGAAAAGGGTTTTATTCAAAGTTATTAACATTTTGAAGGAACAATAATGGCAAAGAAAGGAAACAGGATACAGGTTATTCTTGAGTGTACAGAACACAAATCGAGCGGAATGCCCGGTATGTCAAGGTATATTACAACCAAGAACAGAAAAAATACACCTGAGAGGCTTGAATTGAAAAAATACAACCCGACCCTAAAAAAGGTCACCTTACATCGTGAAATAAAATAAATGAACCATGGCAAAGAAAGTAATCGCAACTTTGAAGACCGGAAAAGGCAGAACATTTGCCAAATGCATTAAAATGGTCAAGTCTCCCAAATCCGGCGCCTATATATTCAAGGAGGAAATGATAAACCTTGACCACGTAAAAGACTTTTTTGCACAGAAGTAAGACTTTTTAAATTCCTGTAAAAAGCTTTCTTTTAATGAAGAAAGCTTTTTTTTTCTTTAATTTGAACACAGAAATCTGACAGAAATGGCACTCTTCGGGATGTTTTCACGCGAGAACAAGGAAAGCCTGGAAAGGGGACTTGAAAAAACAAAGGAAAGTGTGATGCGGAGGCTTTCTCGGGCCGTGGCCGGAAAATCAAGGATTGATGAAGAAGTGCTGGATAATCTGGAGGAAATGCTGATTTCTTCTGATGTCGGCGTTAATACCACATTAAAGATCATCCGACGGATCGAAAACAGGGTTTCGCGTGACAAATACCTTAACACTCAGGAGCTGAGCATAATGCTTAAGGAAGAAATCGCCTTGATGCTTGAAGAAAACAGGGTTATGATACCCGAAACCGCGGGGAAGGAGGAAAAGAACCAGCCTTATGTTATAATGGTTGTCGGCGTGAACGGGGTTGGCAAGACCACCACAATCGGTAAGCTTGCCTACCTTTACAAGAATGAAAACAAGAGGGTACTGCTGGGGGCAGCAGATACTTTCCGAGCTGCTGCCATTGAACAGCTCACCATCTGGGCTGAACGGGTGGGCGTTCCCCTTGTCAGGCAAAGCCAGGGCTCAGATCCCGCATCTGTGGCTTATGATACGGTACAGTCTGCGGTTGCCAACCATATGGATGTCGTAATCATTGACACGGCAGGAAGACTGCACAACAAGGCCAACCTGATGAGTGAACTGTCAAAGATAAGACGTGTGATACAGAAGGTCATACCGGATGCCCCCCATGAGGTGCTGCTTATCCTTGACGGTTCGACTGGTCAAAATGCTTTTGAACAGGCTAAGCAGTTTACGGAGGCTACCCAGGTCAACGCCATAGCAATTACTAAACTTGACGGCACAGCAAAGGGAGGTGTGGTGATCGGCATATCTGATCAGTTTAAGATACCGGTCAGGTATATCGGGATTGGAGAAAAACTGAGTGACCTTCAGCAATTTGACAGAAAGGAATTCGTTGAAGCTCTTTTCAGTACAGTGTCAATTACCTGATCCTGTTTCCCCCTGACATACAAAGATATGCGCATCAGGATCCATAATAAAGAGCGGATCAGTGTCATTACCCTGGGATGTTCCAAGAACACTGTTGATTCTGAAATCCTTTTAAAACAACTGGATGCCAATGAGATAGAAATTGTGCATAACCCGTCTGCGCTGGAAGGTGGTACGGTTATCATAAACACCTGTGGATTTATAAGGGACGCCAAGCAACAGTCCCTTGACACAATTCTGCAATGCGTAAATGCCAAAAAGGAAGGCAGGATCCGGCAGGTTATCGTTATGGGATGTCTGTCAGAAAGGTATGCAAAGGATCTTATTGATGAAATCCCGGATGTTGATAAGTATTTTGGCGTTAATGATTTAAGCAATATTATTTCACATCTTGGTTTGATATACAGGAAAGACCTCACTCATGAGCGACTGCTGACAACACCTTCACATTATGCTTACCTTAAAATATCGGAAGGCTGCGATCGCAGATGCGCCTTCTGTGCAATCCCTCTGATACGCGGCAGGCACAGATCCAAACCGGCAGGCCGGGTGCTCAGTGAAGCCAGGAATCTTGTTGCGCATGGTGCACGCGAGATAATCCTGATTGCCCAGGACCTGACAAGCTATGGAACAGACCTGTACGGGCGCAGGGAGATCGCTTCGCTTCTGGACAGAATGGCTGATATTGAAAATCTGGAATGGATACGGCTGCATTATGCCTATCCGGCTGGTTTTCCAAGAGATATGATCAGAGTCATGAAAGAGCGTGAGAACATCTGCAAATACCTTGACATCCCCTTCCAGCATTCCAGTGACAAGGTACTGCGCTATATGAGACGGGGCCACTCAAGCCGTGATAACGAGGAACTGATAGACTTCATCCGGCAACAGATGCCTGAAATAACCCTCAGGACCACACTGATTACCGGACATCCGGGTGAAGGCACCCGGGAATTCAGGGAACTGTTGAGGTTTGTTGAGAAATACCGTTTTGAAAGACTCGGTGTGTTTGCCTATTCGGAGGAAGAGGGTACTTATGGCGCCAGAAAATATGTTGATACGGTCCGCGAAAGCACAAAAAACAAACGTGCACAAGTCCTCATGGAGATACAGAGGAATATTTCCAATGAATTGAACAAAAATAAATTATATAGATCATTTAAAGTTCTGGTTGATGGCAGGGCAGGGGAGTCTTACGTTGGAAGAACTGAAGGGGATTCACCTGATGTAGACAACGAAGTCCATATTCCTGTAACATCGGGTAATTTGTTGGCCGGTCGTTTTTATTCCGTCCGGGTAACCGGATTTGATGATTATGACCTTACAGGTATTCCGGAATGAAACAGCGATATAAACCTTTCAGTTTCTGGCAATTTCCTGATCCTTTTTTTCCTCCGAGGAATCTTCAGTCACGTCTATGGCAGCAGCTTCCTCTCCGGCATGGAATGCCTTCATGATCACTTCTTCCTTCTTTTTGTTGAAACTGACTGCAATGGTATCTCCTTCCTTGAGGTTGGATTTGATAATGACTTCCGCCATCGGATCTTCAAGGTATTTCTGGATGGCTCTTTTCAGGGGTCTGGCGCCGAACTGCACGTCATAGCCCTTTTCAGCAATAAAATCCTTTGCCGCATCCGACATCTTGATTTTATATCCCATTGCCAGGATCCGCTGGTACAAGCCCCTCAACTCTATATCGATAATCTTGTGAATGTCCTCCCGTGTAAGCGCATTGAAAATGACCACATCGTCCAGGCGGTTCAGGAACTCCGGTGAAAAAGCT
>JAXDCR010000052.1:0-12545 GCA_034677845.1 Bacteroidales bacterium
AATACTGTGGACCGCAGACCTTGGACCCGGCTTTGGAGGTCCCGTTATTAAAGACGGCAAAGCCTACATTCTGGACAGAGATGATAAGTACGGTGATTACATGAGATGTTTTGACATGGGAACCGGACAAGAGCTGTGGAAATACGGATACGAAGCTCCGGGAACGGTTGAATTCCCCGGCTCAAGAAGTGTCCCTGCAGTTGACGGCAATTATGTTTATTCATGCGGCCATAACGGGGATCTGTATTGCTTTGACATCAATACGCACCAACCTGTCTGGAAGAAAAATGTGTGGATTGACTTTGGCGGACAGCCTGCCAGCAGTTCCCAGGGTGGATTCAGCGGACTGGCGGGTGGAGGTGTATTCCCCATGTGGGCAATAGCTCAATGCCCCTTAATTTATGGTGATCTGCTGATTATCGCTTCCCAGGCCCCGGAGGCAGGAGTGGTTGCCTATGACAAACTGACAGGCAACGTTGTGTGGAAAACAGCTTCGCTTGGGAATGTGGGATACGTCAGTCCCTCCATTGCCAAAATCAGCGGCGAGGATCAGGTTATCATGATTACGGCATCAGGCGGCGGCTTTGGCGGCGGCGCTCAGGTGCCAAGCAATGTGGTGGGTATTGACCCTCAAAGCGGAAACGTGCTGTGGACCTATTCAGGCTGGAGTTGCTGGATTCCTGCATCCAGTGCGTTTGATGCCGGTGAAAACAGGATCCTGATTGTCGGGGCTTACCGGGCAGGTGCTGCCATGATCCGGATTGAAAAAAGCGGCGACAAATTTGGTGTAACGGAAGTCTTTAAAACAGCAGAATTCGGGGAACACACAAAACCGCCCTTGTACCACAATGGCTATTTCTACGCCCAGTTTTCAAACAACGAAACGCGTGATGGTCTTGTCTGCATGAGTGAGGACGGCAAGATTATGTGGAAAACCCAGAGGGCACCCGTATTTGATAAAGGAAGCATGATCCTGGTTGACAACCTCATTCTTGCAACCGACGGCCAAAACACGCTTTATTTAATTGAACCCGACCCGGCAGGATTCAAACCCCTTGCCTCTGCAAGGCTGTTGCCGGAAAGTGGAATTGAAGGACGGACCACCGGTATAGTGGGCACAAATCAGAACTGGTCGCCCATTGCACTGGCCGATGGAAAACTTCTGATAAGGGGCCAGCACCTGATGATGTGCGTGAAAGTAGCCGAATGATCAATTTATTTGCCGGCCTGAGGCTTCGTTTCATGTCATGAGCGATTGGATAAACAGCAAACGCATGACGAGAATTTTTACCCTCTCCATATTCCTGC
Source organism: Bacteroidales bacterium (assembly GCA_034677845.1). GTDB lineage: Bacteria > Bacteroidota > Bacteroidia > Bacteroidales > UBA10428 > UBA5072. Next base: position 1,309 of record JAXDCR010000052.1, read on the forward strand.
TTTTTACTGCCATTCTTTATGCGCAGACAGAAACAAGAAGCCTGAATGTGCATTATATAAATGAACAGATTGAAATAGACGGAATCATGGACGAACCGGTTTGGGAAACAGCTGATGTTGCTGATAATTTCTGGCAGTTTTTCCCTGCCGATTCAGTCCGTGCCAAATTACCGACAGAAGTCAGGATCCTGTATGATGACCATGCGATTTATGTTGGCATATATGCAGTGATTGCCGGAGAGGTTGTGGTCGCCAACCTCCGACGCGACTTTACCGGCACTGCAAATGATAATATCGCACTCATGTTTGATACATACAGTGACGGCACCAATGCCTTTGTATTTAGTGTTACTCCTTATGGCGTTCAAAGAGATGTGCAGGTTTCCGGAGGAGGTGCATCGCGCAGCGGATTTAACGTCTATTGGGATGCTAAATGGAAGGCTGAAAGCAAGATGCACAATGATCATTATGTTATTGAAATGGCCATTCCTTTAACCTCCCTCAAATTCAGAGAAGGAGTGGATACCTGGAGATTCCGCGCTTACCGGTGGGACCTTCGGACAAATGAACAAAGCACCTGGGTTCGTGTACCGCAAAATCAGCTCATGGCCAACCTGGCATTCATGGGTAACCTGGTTTTTGAAAAACCCTTGAGCAAATCAAGAACACCGCTCACTTTTATTCCTTATGTCAATGCTCTTGCTGACAGAGATTATGAGACTGATCCATCAGAAATCCGGCTCAGGGCAGGAGGAGATGCAAAGGTTGCCATTGGTAACAATTTGAATCTTGACCTTACTTTATTACCGGACTTTTCGAATGTGGAAGTTGATAATATTTACACCAATCTTACCCGTTTTGAAATTTTTCTTCCCGAGAGAAGACAGTTCTTTATAGATAACAGTGACCTTTTCGGAAATTTCGGGAGCAGCGGTGATGCCACTCCTTTCTTCTCACGCAGAATAGGCCTGGCAAGAGATACTGTTGGCAATCTTATTGAAAACAGGATTATTGGCGGAGCAAGGCTTAGTGGAAAACTGAATGACAACTGGAGGTTGGGCTTTCTAAATATTCAAACCGATGAAGATCCTGACAATAAAGTACCCTCGTATAACAATATGATGTTTGCTCTGCAGAAAAGAGTCTTTTCAAGATCCAATATTGGATTCTTCGCCGTCAACCGTCAGTCTTTTAAGGACTATGAATTTCTGGACAGAAAAGAAGGCTACAGTCGGGTGGCAGGAGTTGACTATAACCTGGAATCTGCAAATGGCGTCTGGTCGGGTAAATTCTTCCTTCACAAGTCCTTTCAACCTGATGACAACAATGGTAATCTTGCAGCCAAGGCATATCTCTTATTCAATAAAAGGAAGCTGAATCTTTCCGCTGATTTTGTGTATGTCGACGAGGAGTTCAGATCTGATCTCGGCTTTATCCCCCGAAGAGGGACTTTTAAATTTGCCCCTTCCGCAGCAACCATTTTTTATCCGAAAAAAGGAATTGTCAATACCAGCAGACTGCAGTTATCATCATTGATGTATTATAATCCCGATCAGAAATTCAAAAGGACTGACCATGAAATAGGCATAACCTGGACATCGGCATTTAAAAATATGTCCACTTTTGAGTTTCAGTACTCAAACAATTTTATATTTCTGACTTATGATTTTGATCCCACACGTACGCCGAATGGTATTCCGTTGCCAGGTGATACGGGTTATTTCTTTAACCAGATTTCTGCCCAATATATTTCTAGCGCAACAAAGCTCTTTACTTTTACCGGCGAGTCCGCCATCGGACAATTTTATTCGGGCAGCCGGTTTTCCATTGGTGGTCAGCTGGCTTACAGGTTTCAACCCTGGGTTTCATTAAGTATTGATTTAAATTATGATCAGATCCGTTTGCCTGATCCGCATCCCGATGCAGATTATTGGCTGGTAACCCCAAGGGTCGATGTTACATTCAGCAAGTCATTATTCTGGTCCACCCTGATTCAGTACAGCAACCAGAGAGAGAATCTGGGAATTAACTCCCGTGTACAATGGCGTTTTGCACCACTGTCTGATTTGTATATAGTATACAACGATAACTATTTTACGGGTGATTTCGGCCCACGATTCCGTTCTATTAACCTGAAACTGACCTATTGGCTAAATGTGTGAAAAACTGCTGCATATCATGGCAAACAGCATCTTCTGCCGGAATCCGAACCGGTCAAGCGCGTTTATAAGTTCAGTAACGACACGCTCATGCCTTTATATTCCTGACGAAAAGGTATATGTACCTGAATTAACCGTGAAAACAGCATAGCCGTCCTCCATCCCCAGGAATGTAATGTTGTCATTGCTCCTTTTTATTGCTTTTCCGCTTTCCCTGATTTTTTCGATATTTCCTGATGGAACATATACCGTTGCACTACTGCCAACCGGTACCGTCACATCCATGGTAAATCGATCATCATTCTTTTCCCACCTTATGCCTGCATTCCCATAAGGAGTCAGATTGGAGTACGAAGCAAATGTCATATCGGCAACAGGCTGGGGACGGAAAATAATATGACGGTAGCCGGGATGATCGGGATCCGCATTCATGCCCGCCAGCTTCCGGTAAAACCACACGATGCCGCCGCCGAACATGGGATGGTTGCGCGACCCGCTTCCGTTCCACTGTTCCCAGGTTGTGGTGGCCCCCTGTTCAATCCACCATCCGTATGAAGGTTGTGTTTTCTTGTTCATGGCCTCGTAGGCAAGATCGTGCATTCCATATTCTGACAGGACCTCAAAGAAGAACTGGGTGCCGAAGATTCCCGTGTCCAGATGCCCGTCGTTTGCGGCTATATCTGACCTGAGGGCGGAAATTACCCTTGGTTCCTGGTCAGCCGGCACGCCCATTCTCAGGGCAAAAATATTTGCCCCGTAAGGCCCGTAAGTACCTTTTGCTTTATCATAAAATTTCTTTTGGAATGCTGTCTTTGTCCTTTCCGCAAGAGCGGCATATTCACCGGCTTCACTCAGGTGACCAAGAACCCGGGCTGTTTTTGCGGTATAGTCAGCGCACCTCCACAAATAGAAAGTGTGCACGAGGTCATCCGGAGGCAGTTGCGAAGCAGGTGCCCAGTCCCCCAGATTAAACCATCTCAGGGGCTGGCCGTTGCTGCCAGGCCGCTGTGAATACATGATGCCATCGTTGTCTGTCCATGTGAGCATATATCTGACATATCCCTTCATGGCATCATAGGAGTACTCCAGTATTCCGGTATCGCCATTGTGCACATAAAATTCCCACGGCATAATATTTACAGCGGCACCCCAGGCCACTCCCCCGCCGCAACCCGGCTGCCATGGCGCCCCGTTGGGCACATAGCCCGATGCCACATCCTGGTTGCCGACAATGTCCTGTATCCACTTGGTGTAGAAAGCCCTTGCATCAAAATTATGCAATACGGTCAAGATGGCAACCTGGCCGTCGCCGGTGTACGGTGAGCGTTCCCTGTGCGGGCAGTCGCTGGCAATGCCCCCGTGCATGTTGTCGGTCTGGCTTCGCCACCATATCCGGTTTATCGTATTGAAAAGGGGATTTGAAGTTTCAAATTTCCCTGTGGTTTCGACATCCGTATAAACAGCCTCAGCGGTAATCTGGTCGGCATTGAGGTTCCCCGGCCAGTTGCTGACCACCACCTGCCTGAAAACAAACCAGGTAAACCGCGCCGCATAGGTCTCGGGTTCCCCTCCTTTCATGGTATAAGTGTTGTCGCCCACGGGTGATTCGCATATGTAATCGAAGTCAATCACCCTGCCTGAGTCACCCTTTACGTTTGATATGCGTATCCAACCCGAAATTTCCTCACCAAAATCGACGTAATACCTGCCATCTGCATTTTTAATCACCGATACTGGTTTTAACCGTTCCATAACTTTGTCGGCAGGTGACATGTGCGCTTTCATGATTCCTTCCGGCTTTTTTCTTAACACGGCATTTTCCCAGGATGAATCGTCAAATCCGGGGGCGTTCCATCCGGGTTGTTCCATCCGGGCATCGTAATGTTCGCCCTGATAAATCAAATCCATGGTAATGGGACTTTCAGACACCTTCCAGCTTTCATCGGACAGAATAACATCTTCCGTACCATCCGTGTAGGTGATGTAAACCTGTCCCAAAAACCTGGGTGTCCCGTATGATTGAGTCCAGTTGATCGGAGCGTTATAAAATCCATTGCCCACAATGGCTCCCATAACATTCTCCCCTTTCCTGAGCAGATCGGTAATATCATAGGACAGGTACATGACCCTGTATTCCCTGAAATTGTCGGCGAGTGGTATACCTGCTTTTTCAAGTCCCGGCCTTTTGCCATAATTAGTCTGGTTGGGCACCAGCACGTCGTCACTCACCTTGTTGCCGTTCACATAAAATTCAAAATATCCAAGGCCGGTAACAAATGCCCTTGCTTCAGCCACTTCCTTATTCACATTGAATTCCTTCCTCAGCATCGGGGCAGGGGGAGGCAGCTCCTTCAAAACCATTTGTCTGCTTTCATTGCGGACCGGATCGGGTATTGGTTCTTCACCCTGCCAGGGTGCCCCTATCCAGGAAGCTTTCCACTCCCTCTGGTCCAGCAGGCCCATTCTCCACACCGATGGTTCACTCCAGTCCGAGGAACGGTTGTCTTTATCCCAAACCCTCACCCGCCACCAGTATTCCCTTCGCGACTGCAGGGCTTTGCCTTCATAATCAACAAGAAAAGACTTGTCTGATATTCTCTTGCCGCTGTCCCACATATCCGGCTGACCGTCTTCGAGCAGACGACGGGAGGTGGCCACCTGTACCTGCCAGGCAGTCTGGTACTGCCCGCGGACACCAGGCATGACCGTGTTGATCCAGGATAACCGCGGGTGAAGCACGTCAATCACAGGCGGATCGACAAGGTATTCACAGGTCAGATCAACCGGCGTCAGAAATGATTGCTGTTCCTGGCCGAATGATATTAAAACAATTGAATGCCAGGCAAATAATAATGCAATTGCTCTAAGCGACTTCATGGGTATTTTAATCATTAAATTAAGAATTTTATGCAGGTAAAGCATTGTTCGTGACATAAAAAGATTATGTTTTCCGGTAAAGAAGGTGGCATAGAGGCTTTATTGCTCTTAGGAAATCCGGCCCAGGCCTGTTATTAAAAATTTTGCCCGAGCCGGAAAAAAGCGATCCAATGTATTTTTACAATGCACTTACGGTGACGCCGTTGGATGTGATGGTAAAATCAAAGCTTCCGGAGGACAAGTCATAGGCTGCCACCGGAATATTATTACGGATGGTCTTTTCAATAAATGTCACCCCGTCAGCCGTTCCAAAGTCATACGAACTCTCCCCCACCGGCAGATACAACGTGGCTGTCGTATTGGCCGGCACAACAGCTTTGTAGGATGTCATTCTGCCCTGTCCGTCAGCAGTCCAGCTGCTTGAAATCACCCCGTAATTGGATGCATAACTGCCCGTGAGTGAAGTATAGTTGCCACCGGCCTGCGGCTGGAGTATAAAATGTTTGTATCCTGCTTCTCCGTTCAGGTGGTCGCTTGTGATGCCGAGCTGGTACTCGTACATCCATTGTCCCACGGCACCGAGGGCAAAATGATTGAAAGAGTTCATGCTGTTCTGGTTGTTGGGGCCAAAGGCTGCCTCGTAACCGTTCCAGCGTTCCCATACCGAGGTGGCTCCCTTTGTAACCGGATACAGCCAGGATGTATAATCGGTGCAGGTGAACATTTTGTAAGCCTCGTCCACCTTGCCGGCCCGGCTGAGCGCCGGAAGTATGTTGGGTGTTCCGGAAAAACCGGTCGTGATGGTATAAGGCAGGAAGTTGTTTACAGCCGCCCGCGGAGCACCCCCGCCGCCGCCAAAGCCGCCTCCGCCACCCCCGCTGGCATAGACCACAGCGGAACCGTCAGGATTGGTGTTGCTTAAAGAAGGATTGGCAGCCAGCTCAGCAAGGTAATCCTGTGCCTTCTGCCTGTTTTCATCGCTGAAAGTGTTGAAATTCAGGGGTGTGGCATAAGATGTCTGGGAATGCACAATGGTACCCTGTGCGTTCCTTGTCCTCCCTGATGCCGGATCAACATATACTTCGTTCCATTCAGCCTTTGCCTTCTCATGGCGGTCTCTGAGAACAGCAGCATAATCCTCTCTCCCGATGGCCTCTGCCATAATGGCTGTCACTTCCATCATATAAATATAAATGGCATTGTTCACCAGGTCAGCGGGCGTATGGCTGTCCATTGCCAGCCAGTCCGACAGTCCCGTTGTTTTGGAGGAAAGATAGGTGTAATCCTTGCTGAAGTCATAAAAATCCATTCCGTTGAGCCACCGCATCATGGTTTCCATGTTCTCCTCAATGATCTGCTTATCGCCGTACTGGATGTATAGTTGCCAGGGCACCATGCATACTGCTGCCGCCCAGGTGGTTCCGTCGGCAAAGGAAGTGACATCAGCTGTATTGTAGGTGGGGACCGTGCTTCCGATACCGCCCGGCGCTTCTGTCTCGCTGCCGACACCCTGGTCATTTCTCAGAGCTACCATCCACTGCCGGAAAAAATTGCGGGCATCTGAGTTGTAGGTGCCTGTCCGAGAATAAGCCTGTGCATCACCCGTCCACCCCATTCTTTCGTTGCGCTGGGGACAGTCTGTCGGTATGGTGAAGAAGTTGCCCAGCTGACTGCGCTGGATGTTCCTGAAAAGCTGATTGACAAGTTCACCGGAAGCACCATCGGACGTGGTTGCCGAATATGTGCCTGTCGGCAGCCTGTCGGATGAGAGTACCAGGCCTTTCACATTTTCAGGCGGCAGCGAACCTTCGTGCCCCGGAATGGTGATCTGGATGTACTGGTATCCCCGGTATGTTTTCGTCGGCGTGATGACAGTCTTCCTGCCGTCTTTGGCAACATAGAAGTCAGTGGCCAGGGCTGCCCGGTAGGTTTCTGTCAGGATGCGGCCTGCAATGGCTTTGCCTTTGCCTGTGTAGCCGTACATATCGATGTATTGCTGTTCGTCTCCGTCAAAACCGGGATAAAGCTGTTCGCCGTAACGGAAAATGACCGTGTCGCCTGCACGAAGCCAGCCCGCCGGTATGGTAATGGAAGGAACCCCGACCATGTTGACACCCATGTTGTAGGTATAGGTATGGCCGTCCTCGCTGTGGGTGTCCATTACCTCCGTGGCCTGAAGGGTTTCGGCAACACGAACGGCCTGATCATAGCGTGCCACGATGTCAAAATTGATCCAGTCCCTTTTTTTCACAACTTCAGCGGGGGACCAGTTTTCATCACTATAGTTAACTGTAGACCATCCATTTATATTATTGCCTGCAGATATGGCTGCCTCCCTGGCAGCTTCATAGCGCTCACCCTGGAAGAAACTGCCATACCGGATGGGACCATCGGTGAAAATCTTCCATGTGTCGGGATCAGTAATAATTATATCACCGGTGCCGTCAGCATAGGTGAGGACGAGTTTTGCCAGCAGGGCTTCCGTATCGCCAAAGAAATTGAAATTGCCCGGTGAGAAAGTCATGTATCCGGTGTACCAGCCGCCATTCAGTATGGCCCCCATTACATTTTCACCTTTTCTGACCATTCCGGTCACATCGTAGGCGTAGTAACAGAGTGTCTCCCGGAACTGTGAGTCGCCGGGACCGAACCAGTCCTCCCCGACCCTCCGGCCGTTGATGAATACCTCATTGGAACCCATGGAGGTAACATATAATTTGGCTTTTGCAACTTTCTTCGAAGCCGTAAAACCAGTCCTCAGCATGGTCAGCGAACCGTAACTGGGGTCAGTATAACCTACCAGTGTTTCCTGCGAATCATTTTTCACGGTGATGGCATTGCCGCTCACCGTGACCCCTTCAAGCGATGCAAACACCGCATAGGTCGCTCCCGCATTGGCCCCAAAGACCACATTGTTGTCCGGATTGCTCCTTCCCTTGTTCAGGATCCGGTAGTTTGTGAATACGACCTCATCACCGGGATTGGCTGCAAAACCCACGTTGTTCAGATTGGGGAATGTATTGTAGTTGTTGCCTGTGTTATAATTGCTGATGGTAATGCTTGAACCACGGCCCCTGCCGCCAAATCCGCCACCTCCGCCTCCGCCGCCGGGACCAGCACCGGGTGCGGGGGGTGCGGTGGTTTGCAGTGTCACCCCGTCGATCACTACGGTGATGTTGCCCGTCTCAACCGAAATGCCGAGGTTGTGTACCGCATTTTTATTGTCGGGGGTGATGATCGTGTTGATGTTGGTCTCGGGATACAACTCTGCGGAGATTGACCGGTAAGGCTTTTCAGGGGTGTCATTCTTGCCGTATCCGACCCGGTAAACGTTCAGGACTGCCCCTTTTTCAGACCCTACACCGGAAATGTCGAGTTCAAAGCGGACATAGTTTTCACCTTCCACATTCTCTATGTTCTGGAATTTGTCCAGCAGCCTGAAGTCACGGGCTCCAAAAACAACGGAAACCGCGTTGCCGCTTACTATCTGGAAATCGGTGTTTATTTCGAACAGGCAGGCAGAGGTCGCATCCAGGGTAAGGGTGTTTGTGCCGATGAATGTTGCCCCGTTCCATGCGCCTATATCCGGGTTCATCAGTCCCGTTTCAAACCTGGACGTCTCAGTGTAAGTCCGGTTCTCCGCATCCCATACTGTCAGCTCCCAGCTGTATGCCGTTTCCGGTTCAAGCGCTGCCCCTTCATACCGGATGTTACTGGACAAGCCGCTTTCCACCTTTTCACTGTTCCAGACGACATCGCGGTTACTTTCCTTTGTGACAACAATCCGGTAGGCATTCTGTTTTTGTCCCGTCAGCCCTGAAACCATCTGCCAGCTGAACAGGGGATGTTCATCCTCTACAGCCAGGGGTATCGCGACAGATTGCACCCTGAGGTTTGTAATAAAGGTGTCAGTTTTCCGCTGGCAGGCCTGATTAAGCAATGAGCACGAAAACAATAAAAAGACCATTAGCCGGAACAATGAGCTTTCATGTTGTTTTCTTTCTTGTTTTTCTGATCTTATCATAAGTTTATCTGTTAATGGTTTGAAATTACGTTTAGATAAATGCTTCATCCATGCACCTTTTATAATGTCAAAGCAAAATTTGCGGTTTTAATCCATTGGAATAAAACGTCTTCCGTATTAACCGGTACCTTCATAAAACCAGTTCATGCAGGAACGCGGTCAATTGCACCAGGTGATCCTCTCTGTTCCACCTGAGGGATTTCTCCCTGATGTATTTTTTTATATTGTCCTTATGCTCCGGCAGCCATTTATACAGGCTGCTCTTTCTTGCAGGAATGAATTGTCCTTCCGCATTTTTCCAGTAAAAGTCCCTCTCCATTGCATATACCATATCCTGCCTGACTTTCATCTGATATGTAGAGGTGTTGTTCCCGGCACTGACGGAAACATAGCTGTCAATGGCTCCTGTCGAGCTGCTTGAGCCGTAAGCTCCTTCCTTCCTTACATCCCTGAAACTAACATACTGCCTGACCAAAAGCATAAGGGAACTGTCGCCCGCAATCTTTTCCAGAAAGGCATCATTAACGTAAAAGGTGTCATCGTCAAAAGTTATCATGCTGATTTCTTTTACGTTTGCAATAACAAGGGTATCATGGTTGTCATTGATGAATTGCATTTCACCAAGCACATTATTGTAATTCATATTAGACCGGATGAATGCCGCATTTCTGTAAATGACCGTTCCTGTACGGAATTCCGCAAACCTGAAAACTTGTTCCGGTTGAAGTACATCTGCGATGGATTGACCCGCCCTGACTGTAAAGGTACTGATTTCCTGTGCCTGTGATTCAAGGCAAACGAAAAACAGGAGTGATCCGATAATTTTAAAGCAACTAAGCACTGTTAATCAAAGTGTTGAGTTGAGTTCATCATTTGCAGACAAGGCAATAGATTACAAAAATGAATTGTCATTAATTAGTCTTTTGTTACAAAGAAAAGAGGGGGTCTGTCGACCCCGCACTTTTCCTGCACAAACAGAATACCTGTTCTTTCAGCGAAACGGATCAGTTTAGTCAATGTATGGATTATACAGCTTTTCAGCATCAGGTATGTTAAATTTGGTTCTGAAATCCGTGAATGCCGTAGGCAGCGGATCCACACCCACCCCCATGTAGTATTTGATCGGGTTGGCCCTTACTTCGTTGCCATATGCGGTAATAACCTCCTGAAGCTTATTATGACGTACCAGGTCCCAGAAACGTTTTCCTTCAAAGGCCAGTTCAACACGTCTTTCCTGCAGGATCGCCTCACGGACCTGCTCCTGAGTCGTTGCCGTCGTGTTTTCAGCAAGGCCTGCCCTGATCCTGACCTGGTTTACATAACCCATGGCTTCAGACTGCCGCGCCCCGGGCTGTTCATTGATGGCCTCAGCAAGGTACAACAAGGCCTCGGCATACCTCCAAATGGGCATATTCTCATTTGCCTGGAAATAAAGTGAATGCGGGTGCAGATACTTCACACAGGTTGGAACCAATGAATCATTGGCGTTGTGTATATATCTGATTGTCGCCGCAAATCTCTTATCTCCGGGTTCATAGGCATCTATCAGAAGGGGCGTCGGAATACAGTAACCTTCGCCCTCCGTAAGAGCGGTTGCATTGCTTGCACCTGTCAGCTTGGCCATGGTATCCGCACTCATCGGGTATGGTGCCATTGGATAGAAGAAGTTGCTAGAATAGGTCGAGGAGGCTCCTGAATACTGGATCTCAAAAATGGATTCGGCGTTGTTCTTCTTGCCGGGATCAAAACAATCCGAGTAGTTCGGCATCAGTGAGTATTCGCCCGCCAACCCCTTTAGCAACGTTTCTGCAGTTGCGTAATCCTTTTCCCAGATGGCGACTTCGGCCAGCAGCATTTTGGCTGTTCCTGAGGTAACCCGACCCGCCTGTTGCGCGGCTTTGCTGAGCAAAAGGGCAGAGGCTGCCTGGGCATCTGTTTTCACAATGTCAATGATGTCGGCGCGGGGACTCAAAGGAACACTTGCTTCCTCCACCGATTTTACCGGCTCAAGGTGGATGCATGCGTCACCATATACCTGAGCCAGCCACCAGTAACTCCAGGCTCTCAGGAACAACGCCTGCCCCTTCAGATTATCCCTTACAGCGGTATTGGTCCACTTGATACCTTCCTTGTCGATCTCGGCAAGCACCTGGTTGGCGCGGGCGATCCATGAATAA
>JAXDCR010000053.1:0-3360 GCA_034677845.1 Bacteroidales bacterium
ATTTTCAGGAGGCGGCAGATTGCCTGGTTTCCATCCGTCAAGTCCCAGTCCGAAAAAGCGGCTAAGCTCGCCGATCACGATGGCAGTGGCATTCGCCTTCCCGTCAGCCGAATAACCTGCAATGTGAGGGGTCCCGATATCAGTCATGTCAAGGAGTTCTCTGTCAATCAGGGGTTCATTCTCCCATACATCAAGCACAAGGTGTTTCAGTCTTTTTTGCCTTATTGCGGATTTCAGGGCCGCACCATCGGCAACTTCCCCCCTTGATGTATTGATCAGTATGGCATCGGGAAGGAGCTTCTTCAGCAACCGGTCATCGATCATATGCCAGGTGCGGTCCTCGCCTTCCTTCTGCAGGGGTACATGAAAACTTATCAGATCACATTCCCTGAGGATTCCCTCCAGTGAGATAAAACCGCAGATGCCTTCATTCCTTACCCTTGGGGGATCACACAGGTAAACCCTCATGCCAAGGAGTTCAGCCGTGCGGACCACAAGAGAACCCACATGGCCGACCCCCACCACCCCCATAACCCTGTCTTTCAAGGAAAAATCAAATCTCTCCGCAAGGGTCGTCAGCGTGGAGGCAATGTACTGGTTGACTGATGAGGCGTTGCATCCCGGTGCATTTTTCCATACAATCCCTTTCTCCTCGCAATAGTGCGTATCGATATGATCATAACCTATGGTGGCTGTGCCAATGAACCGTACGCCGGTATTATTCAGCAGGTTGCGGTCGCAGCGCGTGCGTGTTCTGGTAAGCAGCGCGGAAGCATCTTTCAGTTCGCCGGAAGTTATGGCATGACCGGGCAGATAGCGTATCTCCGCGAATGGTTCAAGCACTCCTTTCAGGTAGGGGATCCGGTCATCAGCAATAATTTTCAATCGGTTCATGATGCTACCCTTACTTTGTGCAAAGAATTATATCCATGACACGGTCCGTTTCTGATGCCCCGGCAGGATTGACCAGGTCAATATTGCCGAAGCCTGAGATTCCCCGTTAAGTTTCTTTCATGCCCGTTCTTTTACAGTCTGCTAATATAAGTTGATTACACGGGATTTCTGATTGGAATAATCCATAAAAAAATTAATATTGCAGTGATTTATGCACGGGTCTGCGAAGTCTGACATCTGCACCGCTTATGCATACAAAAAACATCTGACATATGATCACAAAGAGAGAACTGCTGAAGGATACAATCGAACATATTGACATCAAATCATTTGATTCGACAAGGATCGTAGAATCCATGAAAAGGATGTCTTTTTCAGCGAGGGACACGGCAAATGCGGCTGAAATTCTCATGAAAATGATAAGAGACAGGGAATGCAGCATCATTCTCACAATTGCAGGCAGCACGAGTGCGGGAGGATGCATGCAGGTTTACGTTGACATGGTACGCAGCAATATGGTGGATGTGGTTGTGGCAACAGGGGCAACGATTATTGACATGGACTTTTTTGAGGCTATAGGGTTCAGGCATTATGTCGGAAGGACTGACATACCGGATAAAAGACTCCGGGAGTTTTACATTGACCGGATTTATGACACCTTCATTGATGAGGATGATCTGCAGGTGTGCGACAATACAATCAAGGTCATCGCTGACTCTCTGGAGCAAAGGCCATATTCTTCAAGGGAGTTCATACGCGAGTTGGGCAGGTACCTCTGCCAGCATGCGGTAAAGAAGGAATCACTCATCCAGGCTGCCTATGAACACAACGTGCCCGTCTTCTGTCCCGCCTTTTCAGACAGCAGTGCCGGATTCGGTCTTGTGAAGCATCAGTGGGAAAAACCAGGAAGTCATCTTACCATTGACTCTGTCAGGGATTTCAGGGAGCTCACCATGATCAAGATGCAGGCAGAATCGACAGGCCTGTTCATGATCGGCGGAGGTGTGCCCAAGAATTTTGCCCAGGATACGGTGGTGTGCTCCGAAGTCCTTGGCAAATCCGTTCCGGTCCATAAGTATGCCGTTCAGATAACCGTTGCTGATGTCCGCGATGGCGCCTGCTCTTCATCCACGCTGCAGGAGGCCTCAAGCTGGGGCAAGGTTGATACCAAGTATGAACAGATGGTCTATGCAGAAGCAACCACCGTTCTTCCTCTCATAATCAGTTACGCATACCACAGCAAAGCCTGGGAAAAAAGAAAAAAATTTGAATGGTCAAAGTTATTTGATAAGTAGTTCCGTTATTCCGGTTAAAAAAGCCTTCTTTTGTTAATTTTTTTTGTGTTCACTGATTCCGAAACAGGTCACGGGGCATGCGCTCAAAGGATTCAAGCCGGTGGCCTGATCCGGAACGACAGGTTGCAGATGTGGTTTCAGTTGGCGATCTGTTCCATGTCAACGAGGGCATCCTGCAAACCCTCAGGCTTCATATATACGTTGCCGTTGGATTGACAATGGCCATTTCCGTTTCCATTTCCGTTTCCATTTCCGTTTGAGCTGCTGATGCGCTGTTCAGCATACTGCAGAATAAGCTGCAGCATTTCAGCATATTCAATGCCTTTAATTGTCGCCATTTTCGCCATATGGCCATCCCAGCACCATCCCGGATTCGGATTGACCTCAAGGAGTCTGGGAATGCCGTTCTGGTCAAACCTCCAGTCGAATCTGGCGTAATCGCGACAATCCAGTCGCCCGAAAAGCTTGAGGCAGTGTTCTGTCATGACTTTCTCGGTGTCTTCGGGCAGGTCGGCAGGAACAGAGCAGAGAAGTTTGAAATAGGGAGAGTCTTCAATCCATTTGGCTTCATAACCGCAGACCGGTGGCAATCCGGGAGGAAGCTTTGAATAGTCTTCTTCGGCAAACGGCAGCACCGTGTAAGATTCAGGCGGATTGCCAAGAATTCCTATTGTCACTTCCTTGCCAGGCAGAAATTCCTCAATGATGATCGGTCTGTCGTAGCCAAGCTTTTCCCTTATCCTGATTATGGCGTCATTCAGCTCCTCAATGTTGTTCGCCACGTTATCCGCTGTGATTCCGATTGAACTGTCACCGTAATTGGGTTTGGCAATCACCGGAAAGTCTATGTTGATCTCAAAAACATTATCTTCTGGTTTGATGAACAGGGCATTGGCAACCGGGATGTCCATCTCCTTGGCAATGCCCCGGACAAGAGATTTGTCATAGCAATAGGCAAGACACCTGGGATTTGCGCCGGTATACGGAATATTCAGCATTTCAAGGATGGCAGGTATATGCAGTTCCTTTCCCGGATCGTTGTTAAAGCCCTCGTCGCACAAATTAAAAATGAAGTCGGTTTTTGGTTTCAGGCGCGACAAGTCAGCGAGCAGGGAATTGTGGCTGGACAGGTAGGTGAACTTGTAATCTTTCAGTCTGCTAAGGGCAATCT
>JAXDCR010000054.1:0-4429 GCA_034677845.1 Bacteroidales bacterium
GTCGTACCCCTTGCGCTGTTGGTAATCTGTATGGTTCCTGAAATGGTTATCCAGCGCCAGCGGTAAGCAGCACAGCGAATCTTGACAATCGGTTCAATAATTTCACGTTCGTAGGATTCACCCAGAACGTTAATTCCGTATGCCGAACCTGTAATGAAAAGGGAATCCATCAGCACTGCATCCGGATAATGTGCCCATGCACGCACATGATTGGCATTGCGTGTCATCCATTTGCCGTCACCGAAAGTGAGCTTACCATCCTGGAGCATGATCCGCATTTCACGCCTGTTTTGCTCATTCAGTCCAAGGTTGGTGATGGTGCGGGTGCCCTCAATCCTGGTGCCGTTGTAATAAAAATTATTAAATGTTACGATACGCTGGGCTCCGGCGACAAAGCAACGGTCAGTAAGGGTTATCAGAATCTGTCCCGACCGTGTGATCGTATCGCCGTTGACAACAATTGTACAACCATCTCCGAAATCAATGGTGATGACCTTTGGAAAGTTAGTGGAATCCGGATGGTCGACAGTCACCGAATAGCATACGTCCTCATCCGCTGATTTGAGTGAAGATGTAACGTAACCATTTTCATCCAGGGTGTAGGTTTCCGTTATGACAAGATTGTCAATCTCGTCATATAATGCATCTGCATATTCTTCATCCTGTGCAAGAACTATATCGGTATCGGAAAGAATTTCAGTATCCTTAGTACAGGACTGCATTCCAATAATGGCAGCCAGGGAGGCGGCCAAATAGATCCAAGATTTCTTTGTTGTTTTCATTTCCTTGATTTTGAATTGTTACGAACGATTATTAATCTCCTGCTTATTTAGTTTCTTCCACCTTTACCCGGACCCTGTTTTCCTGTTGATGTCCGGTTTGATTCCTGGTTTTGCATCATTTGTTGCCTTTGAAGCTGCTTACCGTACAAAGCCTGGCCAACTTCGTTATTTTGCTGCAGCTGAAACTGCTGATTTTCCCTCAGCATTGTCCGCTGCTGCTCAGAAAGGGAATTCCTGAAAGCCTGCTGCTTTTCGCTCTGCGTCATTTGCTTGTTTTCAAGTATCTCTATCTGTTGCGCGGTTATTGAATTCCGGAATCTGATCTGGTTCTGCTCTCTGATCCGGCTCTGCTCTTTCAGTGCATCTTCGCCAGCATTCTGTTGATGCTGTTGGATTTGACTATTGGTCTGGTTTTGCTCCATAACTGTATTCCGTTCCCGAAAAGCGTTTTTTTCCTGATTCCCTGATTCAGGACCGGAATTTGCCTGTTGTGCCATGGCAGATACTGATATAACGACCAACGCAATGGCACTCCCGATGATTTTTTCTGATAATTTTTTCATTTTAACAAGTTTTGGTTTAACATCTTTAATAAGCTTTGCCCGTCTTTACTTGACAGCTTTATCCTTAATCCGCAAAACTTACAGAGTACCCTACTTTTTTTACCTTTTTTTTAAATGTCTTCTTGATTTAAAAAATTGAGCTCCGGAGTTTGACTTATGTAATACGATTCACAGCCAGAACCTTTGATGTTTTAAGTTCCGGATAACGGGTAAAAAGCGGCTTTAATGCCTTAGTACTGTATAAATGGCCTCAGGCTCCGTAATATATTTTAAGGAACAAGGCAGGCATGAATGGAACTGATTCCGCATAAAAGCTAACTGTGGTATTTTCATTGGCAGGTATCCGGATATAGTTTGAATACTTTATATTTTCCCTGTTAAGTACATTCAGCACAGATATACCTGCATCGAGTTGAAATTTACCCTTGCTGTAATTGTAGGTGACTGCTGCATCAAGCCTGCTGTAGGGAGCAGAATAACTGACTGTTTCAGGAAGATTGGCAGGGTCAGGCAATCCGGATCCAAAAACATAGTTGGCAGACAGATGAAAGGAGCGGAATTTAGCCATGCCCGTGAGTTTGATTTCATGACGCTGGTCGTGCATAGCTGTCACATATTCGTCTGTCGGGAAGTATGGAAAGCTTTCCTCTGATTTGCTCAGTGTATAGGAAATCCACACAGTCTGGTTCCTAAATTCCTTTTTTATAAAAATATCCATGCCTTTTGTATTTCCTTGACCTTCATACCGTATGATTCCCTGACCGGTTCTTACATATCGTGTGATTCCTTCCGTGTATTTGAAATAGCCTTCCGCACTTGCAGTAAATTTGTTTTTGCTGAACGTGATCCCCGCGGTAATACCCCTGGCATTCAGAACCGGTATTTTGTTATCATCACAGATTGACCATACAAGATTATAATTACCCGTTGAATCAATGATCATGTTCTTTGCCACAAACTGATGGTATATACCTGCGGCCATATTCAGGCTGACATACGGATGAATTCTGTACATGACAGAAACTCTCGGTTGAAAAAATGCTTTTGCCGAAAGGGAATGATAGTCTATTCTGAGACCTGGTTTTAACGTTAAATTTCTATTGACACTAATGTTATTTTGAAAGTAAAGAAAAGGAATCTGAAGGTTTGACTGTCTGGATGTCAGGCTATCGCGAAAAGTATCTGAAATTTTGTTTGTGTAATAGTGTATAAGGCCGCCTCCCATATCAGCTGTATTTCGTTCAGATATCACGATCTTATTTTCAACCCTGCCGTTCACTTCGTTTATTGAGGCCTTATATTGTTCCTGCAGATTGCTTACCAGATGACCCCCGTACATTCTTTCGATTTCCACATTTCTTTCCCTTTCTGTAAGCAATGACGAAAAGCTCAGTGTAAAATTGCTTGTATGCTTGTCTTTCCACCTGTATCCATAAAATACGGACGCGCCAAGCTGTGTATTTTCCTCATCATAATTCAACGCAATGTTTACCCACTGACCGGACTGGTCGTAGGAATATGAAAACCTGTCCCTTCCACGGTACAGGCTTAGAAAATAATTACTGTTATCTCCAGACCCTGAATATTTAAAGTTCAGATCATTAAAGTCATAATCAGGAATCAGGTAATAATTTGCCATTCCACTCATTCTGCCTCTGCCACTGCCCGAGGGATTATATTCCACGGGATTGTAAAGGTTATAATAGGTTTTTCGGTAAGCCAGCATAATGGTTGACTTTTTTTGTAACGGAACACTGGCAAATCCATTTAAGGTCATATTGTTCAGACAAAACTGAAAGGAGGGTGAAAGCCGGTTTCCATCCGTGCCTGTAATATCTGCAATACCTCCGACCCTTTCGCCGTATTCCGCTCCGAAAATACCCTTCATCAACTTAATATCCTTGGCCATGTATGGATTGATGGAACTAATGTTATCGTTAAAATTCTTCAACCCATACAGGGTAAAACCATCAAATATGACCTGGCTCTGACCTTCATAGCTACCCCAAATCATAAGGTCGCCCGACTGCTCTCCCGCTGCCAGTATACCCGGCTGAAGCCTCAGGAGGTTAAATATCGAGTTATCGCCGCTACCCGGAAGATAATAGGCAATTTTATGATTAAGCCTGATAACACCGGGGGATATGCCGGTCTGAATGGTGCGTTCCACCTGTGAGCCCTGGATAATGATTTCCTTCAGGGCTATTACCGAAGGCGTCAGCAGGAAGTCAATGTGACCGGTACCGGCAAGCACCGTATCCTTAATATAGTAACCAAGGCTGGAAACCCTGACAGAAAAAATGCTGTCGGTTGCCGAAATATAGGAGAAGTGACCCCTGGCATCGGCAAAAAGTCCCTTCTGATTGATTAATACAGTGGAATAGGGGAGGCTTTCATGGCTGGTGGCATCACTAACCGTACCGGACAGGAGGTACTGGATTGGTTTTTCTTTTGTTTTCACAGTGAAGATTGTAATGACCCCCCTGTTGACCTCACAGCCAAGAGGAAGGCCTTTTATAAGGTCCTCCACTGCCTTGACCGGAGAGGAATACACCTGATCACGCGAAACAAGGAAGGTTGACAGGTGACTGTCATCAAATGAAACCATCAGGCCATAGGAATCACGCAGGTTAATAAGTACTCTGTTGAGCGGTTCATCCTTGCAGTGAACCCTTATTTCCTGGGAGAAAGCCACATTCATCAGGCATAGTAAGAAAAAGAAAGATAGCGATTCCCTTATGGTAAAACGACTAATTGCCACCGGAAACAATATATTCATCATCAGAGGTTTGGGTGAAATATAGATCAAAGGGTCTGCACACAAGCCGAAGGGCATCATCAACCGTCAGGGTGCGCAGGAACGTACCTGTATACGTATTGTCAAGGCTATCGTTTAAATGAATATTGACACCATATTGCCTGCCAATCTCCTCAAATACTTCAGGAAGAGGTGCGGCGGTAAAATAGAATTTATCGTGCAGCCATGATATATGCTGTTCAGCGTCATCGATAAAGTGGACTTCCAGACGGCCTTCCTGGTTCAGCGCAGCTTTCTGACCTGGTTTCAAAACGACCATGGTGTTT
>JAXDCR010000055.1:0-9998 GCA_034677845.1 Bacteroidales bacterium
CCACCTGGTCCGAGGTCATTGCCCGGACACTGACCTGTGCCGGGGCCGACCGGCACGATTTTATCCATGTGGCTTATGGCTACGGGCTTTTCACGGGGGGACTGGGACTTCATTACGGCGGGGAAAAAATCGGCGCTTCCGTGATCCCGGTTTCAGGGGGCAACACAAAAAGGCAGCTGCAACTGATGATGGACTTCGGCAGCACGGTTCTGGCGTGCACTCCTTCCTATGCTTTGTTCCTTGCCGAAGCCATGGAAGAGCACCATATCAGCCGGGATGATCTCAAACTCAGGGTGGGGGTCTTTGGGGCGGAACCGTGGACCGAGAACATGAGAAGGGAAATAGAGGCAAAACTGCGCATCAAAGCCATTGATATTTACGGCCTTAGTGAGATCATCGGTCCCGGTGTGGCCAGCGAATGCCTGGAGCAAAATGGCCTTCATATCAACGAGGATCACTTCTATCCGGAGATCATTGACCCGCAGACCCTTGAAGTATTACCGGAGGGGAGCAGGGGAGAGCTTGTGTTTACGACGATCACCAAAGAGGGACTGCCATTGTTGCGATACAGAACCCGCGATCTGACAAGCCTTCATTATGACGCCTGTGCCTGTGGAAGAACCCTGGTAAGGATGGAAAAATGCCTTGGCCGCAGCGATGACATGCTCATCATCAGAGGTGTCAACATCTTCCCCTCCCAGGTCGAAAGTGTGCTGCTCGAGATGAGCGAGATCAAACCGCACTACCACCTGATTGTTGACAGGCAGAACAACCTTGACACCCTTGAATTGCAGGTTGAAGTGGATGAAGCGTTCTTCCATGACAGGATCGGCCAGCTGCAAAGTCTGCGGCAGAAGATCCAGGCCAACCTTGAAAGCGCCCTTGGCCTGGGAATAACGGTGAACCTGGTCGAACCCAGGACAATTGAAAGGAGCGAGGGGAAATCCAACCGGGTCACTGACAGGAGAAAATTCTGATGTAAAAAATCTGATGAGTGAGATACCCATATCAGACTCGCTGGTTGCCAGGCTGGCGGCACAGATTGACCTCCCGTCGGTCGGTAAGGCATCCATACGCGAAATCGTCAGCCTGGTTGACCGGATTGAAAAACAGACAGGTATCCCGTTCATCCGCATGGAAATGGGCGTTCCCGGCCTCCCGCCCCCGGACATAGGCACAAAAGCCGAGATCGAAGTCCTTGGCAGAGGCGTTGCTTCAGTTTACCCCCCCATTGACGGAGTTCCTGCCCTCAAACATGAAACATCACGATTCCTTAAACTTTTTCTTGACATTGAGGTTGATCCGTCCGGCTGCATACCCACCTGCGGGTCGATGCAGGGTTCCTACATCAGTTTCCTTACCCTTTCCAGGTGTGATCCGGCCAAAGACACCGTTTTGTTCATAGATCCCTGTTTTCCGGTTCACAAGCAGCAGTGCAGGGTCCTTGACCTGCATTTCGAAGCTTTTGACATTTATGATTTCAGGGGTACCCGTTTGCGTGATAAGCTGCTGACGTACCTTGACAGGGGAAGAATATGCAGCATACTGTATTCCAACCCAAATAATCCGGCATGGTTCTGTCTTGCCGAGGACGAACTGGGCATCATTGGCGAACTGGCAGAGACTTATGACTTCATCGTGCTGGAAGACCTGGCATATTTCGGCATGGACTTCCGTAAGGACTATTCATCACCCGGGAGGCCGCCTTTTCAGCCGACGGTGGCCCGATACACGTCCAATTACATACTGTTTATATCTGCTTCAAAGGTATTCAGTTATGCGGGACAACGCATTGGCTTGATGTCTGTGTCGGACAGGCTCTGGCACCGCCGCTTTCCCTCCCTTCAGAAAAACTATGGCACTGACAGCCTGGCCCATGCCCTGCTGTACGGATCGCTGTACGCCATTTCGGCCGGAACGGCCCACTCCGCCCAGCTGGCAGTAGCTGCCATAATGAAAGCCATGAACGATGGCACCCATAATTTCCTGAAGGATGTGCGCCTTTACGGAGACAGGGCCGCAAAGATGAAGGAGCTGTTCATCTCCAGCGGCTTCCGCATCGTGTACGACACTGACCTGGATGTGCCTGTGGCTGATGGCTTTTATTTTACTATAACCTACCCGGGCTTTACGGGTGCGCGGCTCCTGGAGGAACTCCTCCTGTATGGCATCAGTACGATCACTCTGGATATCAGCGGAAGCACCCATGAAGGATTAAGGGTTTGCGTGTCACAGGTAAGGGATGACCAGATGGGACTGCTGGAGCAAAGGCTTGAACTTTTCAGGGCAAACCATCAGTAATTATCATGGTATAATGAACAAAAATGTATTAATATTGGTTTTCAGGTTTATAAATTGATTGCTGTAGCCGGTTTATGCGATGCATGACCGGTCTGTTAAACTAAACGATCATCTGATGGTAAAAATAAGGGGTGCAATTGTTATTGACATTGAAAGGTGCAAGGGCTGCGAGTTGTGCATTCATGCCTGTCCTTCTGAAGTTATCCGGATGGAAGTGAAGGTTAACGGCAAGGGTTATCATTTTGCCCGCATGGAAAACCCTGAAAGCTGCACAGGCTGTGCCAACTGCGCCCTCGTATGCCCCGATGGCGTGATTACGGTATACCGAAAGAAATTTGAACCATAAAAGCTTATCATATGGGTGAAGTAAAGCTGATGAAAGGGAACGAAGCTTTTGCCGAGGCCCTTATCAGGGCCGGAGCGGACGCATATTTCGGATATCCCATCACCCCCCAGTCGGAGGTACTCGAATACCTGATGGCCCAGGAACCCCATAAACGCACCGGCATGGTGGTGCTGCAGGCCGAAAGTGAGGTGGCGGCCATCAACATGGTATATGGTGCTGCCGGCACCGGCAAGCGGGCCGTGACATCTTCGTCAAGTCCCGGTATCAGCCTCAAGCAGGAGGGCATTTCCTATATGGCAGGCAGCGAGCTGCCGTGCCTCATACTGAATGTGAGCAGGGGTGGACCGGGACTCGGAACCATTCAGCCCTCGCAGTCGGATTATTTCCAGGCTACCAAAGGTGGCGGGCATGGGGACTACAGGATGGTGGTGCTGGCACCTTCCTCGGTGCAGGAAATGGCCGATTTTGCCAGGCTGGGTTTTGAACTGGCCTTCAAATACCGTAATCCGGTGCTCATTCTTTCCGACGGCATCATCGGCCAGATGATGGAAAAGGTGGAGCTTTTCCCCCAGCAGCCGCGACTGACAACCTTTGATCAGAGCTGGGTGACAACCGGAAAAACCCCGGACCGCAGGCGCAACATAATAACGTCACTTGACCTGGATGCTTCAAGGATGGAAAAACATAACCAGGCGCTTCAGGCTAAATACAAAAGAATGAGGGAGGAAGAAGTCAGGTTTGAATCATTCCAGTGTGAGGATGCAGATTATATACTGGTTGCCTTTGGCCTGTCGGCAAGAATCTGCAAAAAGGCTGTGCTGCTGGCAAGGGATCATGGCATAAGGGCGGGATTGATCAGGCCGGTGACACTGTTCCCTTTTCCGGAAACGGCAGTCAGCAGCTACACCGGCCAGGTGAAAGGGTATTTATGTGTGGAGATGAATGCTGGCCAGATGATTGAAGATGTTCGCCTGGCCGTTGACGGGAAAGCCAGGGTGGAACTTCACAACCGCATGGGCGGAATGGTGCCGACACCTGACGAGGTCTTACATGCTCTTATGGATCTGTTTAATATTGGATAATTTATGGAAAGCGAAATTTCACCGGATGAAATCATCAGGGAAGAGAACCTGGTCTACAGAAGGACTCCACTGCTGACTGACAAGCCGCTGACCTATTGTCCCGGTTGCGGCCACGGCACTGTGCACAGGATCATTATGGAAGTCATTGAAGAAATGGGCATCCAGTCTGACACCATCGGTGTTTCACCGGTGGGATGTGCCGTGTTTGCCTACGAATTCATGGATATTGATATGCAGGAGGCCGCACACGGAAGGGCACCGGCCGTCGCCACCGGCATCAAGCGCTGCTGGCCCGGGAAATATGTGTTCACCTACCAGGGTGACGGTGACCTGGCTGCCATTGGCACCTCGGAAACCATTCACGCCTGCAACCGGGGTGAGAATTTTACGATATTTTTTATCAATAACGGGATATATGGAATGACAGGGGGACAGATGGCGCCCACCACGGTGCCTGGAATGAAAACATCAACGTCTCCGTACGGCCGGGATGTCAAGATGATGGGCAATCCCCTTAAAATTACAGAAATGGTGGCCACCCTGCCAGGTGCCTATTTTGTCACCCGACAGTCGGTCCATACACCTTTGAATGTCAGAAAGTTTAAGAAAGCTGCCAGAATGGCCTTTGAAAACCAGAAAATTAACAAAGGAATCTCATTGATTGAAGTCGTTTCCAATTGCAATTCAGGATGGAAGATGAGTCCCTTCGAAGCCAACAGGTGGATGGAGGCCAATATGTTCCCTTTTTATCCGCTGGGTGACATTAAAGTGAACGGGGAGATGGTGGTAAAAAGCTGAAACCCTAAACCATGAACGAGGAAATAATAATAGCCGGTTTCGGCGGCCAGGGCATCCTTTTAATGGGTAAGATCCTGGCATACAGTGCTATGATGCAGGATATGGAAGTAAGCTGGATACCGTCGTACGGGCCTGAAATGAGAGGGGGCACTGCCAATGTAACGGTCGTCCTCAGTGACCGGCGCATCAGCTCACCCATCCTGCACGAGTATGATACGGCCATACTTCTTAACCAGCAGTCGCTTGATAAATTTGAAGACAAGGTCAAGGCAGGGGGACTTCTGATCTATGATCCCAACGGAATCACAAGGCATCCGGCAAGGAATGACATACAAATATACGAGGTGAAGGCTGCCGAGGAAGCTGGCAGGATGTCAACGATGAAGACATTTAACATGATCGTCCTTGGCGCTTTTCTTAAACTGAAACCCGTTGTTGCCATGGAGAATATCAGCAAGGGTATCCGTGAATCGCTGCCGGAGAGACACCATCACCTGATACCTGAAAATGAGGAAGCAGTGAGAAGGGGTATGGATATTGTCAGGAAATGCAGCTGAAAAAGGCACAGGATGGGGTATCAGGACTGACTGACAATTCCTGACCTGATCGGGCTGATTGTTTTATTAATGGCACGGATAAGGCTCTGGTAATATTCCATCTCCTGTCTGCCGGAAGCGGATTCAGGGTCATAGTTTTCCTGTATCTTTACAATGAAGGAGTTAAAAACCGGCTGCAGGGCGCTCAGTTTGTCAATATATTCGGCAACAACCACGTCATCTTTGTAATTCTCCAGCATATCCAGCAGGTTTTCAAGTGAGTACCGCTGTTCAGCAAGCCTTTCAATGATCTCTATGTCACTGGTCTTTTCTGCAATGTCCAGTGCAATGTAGATGGCTTCGACCCACCCTCCCACGATGATCTGGGCGGCTGACCCATGCCGTTCATTGACCTTCAGGTAATTGTCAGTCACCATATAGACCTCGTTGGCAATTTTAATCAGGGAATCCCTGTCATCTATGTTGCGTTCGAAGCGATTTGCCGTATTCTCAAAATAACCTGCCGGTATGCCGAGCTCTTCCGCTAACCTTTGCATGGCGGTGAAATACCGGGAGGCAATCTGAAGCTGTTCAAATACCCGTGCATAGCTCAGGTCGACTGCGTACACACCCAGGTTGAGGGCCTTGTCAGAGCTTGTGATATATGCGTCAAGCCTGTCGGGTGAATTCAGCAGGTCCTGGTTGAAAACGGCTCCGGAGGATTCAAAAAGCGATGAAAGTTCAACCGACAGATACATGTTGTAAAAGATCGGTAATCCCTCACCTGTGGTGTCATACATGTAAACCATGGGAACGGGCTCGCGGAGGTTTATGCTGTCGCCGCTGAAATCACCCTGCCTGTTCCGGTCTTGCCTGCAGGAAATCAACCCGGGAATGAAAAACACAACAACCAGTACAGCTAATGCAACTTTCATCATGACAGTTAACGGTTGATCCTAATGAAAAATCAAATAAAGCTAACCATTATTTTGCTGAATTGCAAAAGTACCCTGACACGAGGAGACGGGATAACCCTCAGAGGATCTGACCCGCGGTCTTCTTAATGAAATGGACGCGTTCGAAGGCGAACTGGTTAATTTCATTGCGCGTCACCAGACCCCTGAATCCTTTCAGATTCTCATATCCCTTTGATCTCATCCACTGCTGCAGTTCCTCAAGCATGGTCGTGATGTAGCCGGTACCGTTCCTGTAAACCGCAGAGCATATTTCAACCGATGTGGCGCCGGCAAGCAATTGTCTGACAACATCCCCGGCATCATGTATCCCGGTTGCGGCAATCAGTTCCTTGTCCGTTTTATTGTACATCAGGGCTATCCAGCGGAGCGACATGGTGATCTCCCCGGGGGAGCTCAGTACATTGCTGGATATCACCCGCATATTGTCAATATCGATATCGGGTCTGAAGTCGCGGTTAAAAAGCACCAGGCTGCTGATGCCCGTATTGTTCAGCTCAGTCATCATCTTCTGCAGGTTGGTGAAATGGCATCCCATTTTGATGGCCACCGGAAGATGTCTTTGTTTTGTGGCTTCTTCGGCAATCTGCAGGTAAGCCTTCTCGATAGTGTTGCTGTCGGTGTCAGCAGCTGCCGGAAGTGAGGAAATATTGATCTCCAGACCGTCGGCACCGCTTCTGGCAATTCTGGTGATGCATTCCTCCAGGTGTTTGGTGCTTAGGCAGTTGATGCTGGCAAAAACAGGAATGGCAACAGCTGCCTTGGCACGTTCTATCAGCCTGAGGTAATCGTCAATACCCTCCCTGACCGAAAAGCTTTTAAGGGTCTCAACGGCTTCTGGGTACCAGTAGTACATCTCATCCTGCTGATGAAGCCTGCTGGCATCAGGAACAATCTGTTCCTCATACAGCGATTTCAGGATCACGGCGCCGGCGCCCGCATCAGCCAGTTCTCTGATCCGGGCCGTATCACCCGTCAGATTTGAGCTTGAAACGATCAGGGGATTTGAAAGACGCACCCCCATGAATGTGGAAGAAAGGTCCATATGGTTGTTATTATTTCGTTATGTCATATTTGACGTGCCGGTCATCTGTCTGCGCCGGTAATCCAGAATAAACTGCTTCATAAATTCCGTGGCCAGTTTAAGGTTAACGGCTGCTTTTTCAGTCAGGCTGCCCATGAATTCCCATGCATAACCTTTGATATGCAGCAGGTAGGCTTCCGGCATGCGGCCGTACACCTCCTGGCAAATATGAAGGACGTATGCCGGTGAAACGGCATGCATGGTAAATTCGGTTTTTGCCGAAGGTTTCAGGGGCATGATTTTGAAATGGCGGCATTTTTCATGTGAAGCATCCGCAAAAACCGCCATGTCAAATGCTGACAGCGTTGCCGCATCTTCCAGGTTAAGCTGATAATTTGAATCGGTATACAGACAATCAAGTTTCTGTTCCTCCTTCCAGCGCTGCAGTTCGTCCGCCAGCATGACTCCCAGGGCATCATCCTGCCTTCCCGGGTTGCCATAACCAATTAACAGTATCCTGTGTTCCCTGTCTGTCAATTTTTTATTTTCCTGTCGATCATGTTACCGTGCCGGTCAATTACCTCAAATACAAGCGGCATCTTTCCAAGCGCGTGTGTTGCGCAGCTCAGGCATGGATCGTAAGCCCTGATGGCCACTTCAACCGCGTTCATCATGCCCTCGGTGATCTCTCTTTTGCCGCTCATCACCTTGGTGGCGACATGGTTGACGGCTTCGTTCATGGGCTGATTATTGTTTGTTGTGGAAACGATCAGGTTGGCCATGGTCACCAAATCGTCCTCTCCGACTTTGTAATGGTGAAAGAGCGTTCCGCGGGGCGCTTCTATAAGTCCCACCCCTTCCGGATGCCTTGTGCCTTTTGTCACAAGTTCGCCTTCCATGACATCCCTGTCATTCAGCAACAGTTTTATTTTTTCAGCGGAATGGAGAATCTCAATCAGCCTTGCCCAGTGTGCATGCATGGCCTTGTTGCTGGGTTTGCCGTTGTTGTAGTTCCTGAAGATTTCGAATTCCTTCTGTGCCAGTGGTGTGTCAATGAAATCTGCCGTATTCATCCTTGCCAGGGGACCCACCGTGTACCACCCGTATTGTTTGCCAAATTCCTTGAGATAGGGGAATTTCATGTAACTCCAGGATCTGACTTCTTCCTCAATGTATTTGTAATACTCCTGATAATCTACGTCATGAAGAATTTTTTTCCCGTTTGAATCAACTGCCCTGAGCACGCCATGGTACAGGTCCAGTGCTCCGTCTTTGCGGACAAGGCTCATATAGGAGGAGGGGAAATCAGCAAAACCGTCAATTACCGCCTTGTTCTTTTTGTGATAATCTTTAAAAAACTCGACAGCGGCCTGGGACCAGCTGATTATCTTATCAATGTTTATGTATTCATCACCGTTAAGCAGGTAGTTTTTTTCCTCGGCGGTTAAGTGCTTGTTGATGCCCCCCGGGATGGCCCCTGTGCCATGAATTTTCTTGCCTGCTGTTGCCAGAATGACCTCCTGCCCGTACTTTCTCATCATGACCGCCTGCACGGCCAGGTCACGGTTTTCAAAAATAATGTTGATCACATTGCGCTTCTCGGGCGGGGCGTCAATGCCAAACAGCAGATCCGGAGACGCCAGATGGAAAAAATGCAGCGTGTGTGACTGCAGTATCTGTCCGTAGTGCATCAGCCGCCGCATCTTTTCCCCGGTCGGCGTAAGACCGCTTCCCGTGCCGGCACCGACGATCACGTCAACGGCTTTGGCTGCAGCGAGGTGATGGCTGACGGGACAAATGCCGCAAAGGCGCTGAACAAGCACCGGCATTTCCCAGTAAGGACGTCCCTGGGCAAATCTTTCAAATCCCCTGAATTCAACAATATGCAGTCTTGTCTGCTCAACATTCCCCTGGTTATCCAGGTGTATGGTAACCTTGCCGTGTCCTTCAACCCGGGTTACCGGTTCTATGGTTATCTTCTGTCCCATACTCTTCTGTTTAATCGAATTTTACTATTTCATAAGGCAGGTTGATTTCGCTCTTTGTCACCAGTGCGACCAGCGCTTCCCAGATCAGGTCAGCCGAAGGGGGACATCCGGGAAGGAAATAATCAATTTTCACCACCTCATGACATGGATACACCTTATCAAGAATGATAGGCAGTTCAGGATCATTGGGAATGATCTGTTCCTCGTTTGACTTAACCGTCGGACCCTGCAGGTATGCTTCATGCAGACACTCGGCTATTGGTATGCCATTCCGCATGGCCGGAAGACCCCCCATTATGGCACATTCACCCACTGATACCAGAATCTTGCAGTGCTCCCTGAACTCTCTCAGGACATGCACATTTTCACTGTTGCAGCATCCCCCTTCGATCAGGCCGATGTCACATTGTTTGGTGAACTTCTTTATATCATCGATGGGTGACTTGTTAAATTCAACCAGTTCAACGAGTTCCAGGATCCTGTCATCAATATCGAGAAATGACATGTGGCATCCGAAGCATCCGGCAAGGGATGCGGTGGCTACTATTGGTTTACTCATGGGTTCTTACATTAATTTTTTATTGCTTGCATACTCTCAATGTCACTGCCTATCGGCTTTTTATCGTACTTTCTCCTGCCGACCGGTATGACAAACCCTTTGTTCTTGACGATTATGGAGCCGACGGGACAAACATCCATTGCGCGCCGGGCCAGTTCATCCGTAAGTTCAGCACCCAGCTGCCGGTCTACCACAACCTCGACATGCTTGCTGCGCCTTCTGTAGGCAAAAACGCTCCTCCCCTTGTCATCTTTGATGGCACGGATGCAACGCTTGCAAAGGATGCAGCGGTTCTGTTCCTTGAGAATCCTGGGGTGCGAGGCGTCAATTTTTCTGAGTGGAAACTGATAAGGGAACCTCGGCACCATCATCTGAAAGCGGTAGGCCAGT
>JAXDCR010000056.1:0-9998 GCA_034677845.1 Bacteroidales bacterium
GGGGTGACGGAACCGTCAACGAAGTTGCCTCGGCCCTCCTCGGAACGGAAGCCGTTCTGGGCATCCTTCCCGTGGGTTCCGGGAACGGACTGGCCAGACATCTTGGCATTCCCGTACACCTGAACGATTGCCTGCCGGTATTGAAGGATCACCGGATCCGGCGCATAGATGCCGGCGTCGTCAACGACCGGTATTTTTTTTCAACCTGCGGCACGGGCTTTGATGCCAAGGTCGGAAAGGAATTTGCATCGCAGGGCAACAGGGGGATAAGAACCTATGTGAGGGCCACCATCCAGGAATATGTCCGTTACAGGCCCAAGAAATACATTCTTACGATCAACGGTAAGAAAATTAAACTGGATGCCTTCCTGATCAACTTTGCCAATGCGGGACAATACGGGTACAATGCCTATATTGCCCCAAACGCCAGGCTTAACGACGGCAAGCTTGACCTGTGCATACTGAGGCCTTTCCCAAAAGCATCTACGTTGTCACTGGGTCTCAGGCTATTCTTCAAGAACATTGACCAGAGTCCCTATCTTGAAATGATGCGGGTGAAAAAAGCAGGCCTTAAAAGGAAAGGTAACAAAAAGATCATACTGCATGTTGACGGTGAGCCAGTGACTTTCAATAAAAAGCTAAAAATAAGTGTAATGCATAAGGCTGTACAGGTGATGGTGCCTGTTAAGGGATATAAACGCAAAGGATTGCTGAACAAACGGTTGCTTAAAAAAAAGAACGACTTGTCAACCCCTGACCCTGACATTGAAAACGCAGCCAAAATGTTCCAGTAGTTTTTCTTTTACGGACTGAATATCAACAACCTTTCCGTTTTCATGTTCCATGGAGGTTACCCCCCTGTCCGTAAAGCCGCAGGGGTTAATATGGCTGAAATAGCTCAGGTCAGTGGAAACATTGAGTGCAAATCCGTGCATGGTAATGCCGCGGCTGATCCGGACCCCGATGGCACAGATCTTCCGCAGGGGACCCCTGTTATCTTTCTGCAGCCAGACACCTGTTGCGCCCTGTATTCTTCCTGCCGTGATGCCGTAACTTCCAACCGTCAGGATGATGACTTCTTCCAGTGCGTGAATGTACTGCCTCACACCCATTCCCAGTCTTTCAAGATCGATGACCGGATAACCCACCACCTGTCCCGGTCCGTGGTAGGTGATATCACCTCCCCTGTCTGTCCTGTAAAAAACCGCCCCTATTGATTCAAGATAAGCGCTGCTGACAAGCATGTTGCCGCTGTCGCCGCTTTTGCCCAGCGTGTAAACATGCGGATGTTCGACAAACAGAAGATGCTGGATGACGGGCTGGTTCACCCCGTCACTTTTGGCCTGCAACAGGTTTTTGTGGATTGACCGCTGGTATTCCCATGCCTGCATGTAATCCATCAATCCAAGGTCTATAAACTGAATGGTTTCCATAGCTGTCAAAATAGAAAGAACCGGGATCAGTCTCTTGACATTCTTACGATGCCCGGTCGGAATACTCCGGTTATGTCTACCAGATCGCGCTGAATCTGCATGATTTCGTTTATATCCTTGTAGGCTGCGGGTGACTCGTCGGTGCCTCCTCCTATGAGCTCGACACCGCATCTGTTGAGCATTTCCCTCAGGGTCTTCTCACTGAACCGGCTCCTGGCCTGTGAGCGCGACATTAAACGTCCCGCGCCGTGCGAGGCGGAGCAGAGGGAAGCGGCATTTGCCCTGCCCCTGACCAGGTAGGCAGGTGCGGTCATGGATCCCGGAATGATGGCCAGTGCGTTCAAATGGGCAGGTGTGGCACCTTTGCGGTGAACTATGGCCGGCGTCCCGTCATCAAGCTTTTCTTTCCAGGCAAAGTTATGGTGGTTGGCCATGATGGACAATGGCTTTTCGCCAAGTGCCGCAGCCAGTTTTCCATGTATGATCTGGTGGTTGGCGGCTGAATAATCTCCGGCCAGCTCCATGGCCTTCCAGTATTCCTGTCCCTCCTCAGACGACAGTTCCAGCCAGGCAAGGTTGACAGCCCCCCTGGGAAGCCTGCATTTGTGCCTTGCCACGTCGGTGTAATGCTGCGCTATGCTGGCTCCCAGGTTCCTGGAACCTGAGTGGGACAGTATGCCCACGTATTCACCCGGCATCAATCCCTGTTCCTCCATCCCTTTGTCGATCCTGACAACCCCCACATCCACAAAATGGTTGCCGTGTCCCGATGTGCCCAGCTGCTGCCAGGCTTTGTCTTTCAGTTCGCGTAAAAAAGCTATCTCTGTAAACTCCTTACGGTCAATCACCTCATGTTCCATCCTGCCGGTGAACTCCTCATGCCCGAAGCGGGTGTTCTCAATCAGGATCTGTTTAAGCCGGCTGCCGTTATTGCGGATGAAGGCAGGAGGCAGGTCGAACACGGAAAGACACATGCGGCATCCTATATCCATGCCCACACCGAAAGGTAACACCGCATTGCGGGTAGCCAGAACGCCGCCAATAGGAAGGCCATATCCGCTGTGTGCGTCGGCCATCAGGGCACCCCTCAGGGTGACGGGCAGCTGCATCGCAGTGTCCATCTGCACCAGGGCCTCCTGTTCAATAAGCTCACGGCCGAATACAACGTAATGCCTTTTGTCTTTTTCCAGGCTGATGAGCCGTTCTTCCTTCGGTGCTGAAGACCGGGCACCCATAAGCATTTCAACAGCCTTACCGAAGAGAGAATGGCTGCGGTATTTTTCCGGATCCCTCACCAGGTCTTCAACCAGCTGAAGAACCTCCTGCTTGTCAGGGTTTCTGTAATGGTGCCTGGCAATGTCAATGACAAGGCTGATCACATCGTCCCTTTCCAGACCTCTTGCCGCCAGCTCCCTTGCCCGCAGATTAAGCCTTTTCATCCCGTTTGTTTAAATCTTTTCCTGTACGGTAATCACAGGCCATCATCATGATGGAACCGGAACGGCACCGTCATGGAAGCAGATCCACCCTCTGCCTGTTGTCAGTCCCATTGCTCAAATATCTTCTCAAGCAGTCTTTTGGTAGCCATAATGCCCTCTGGTTCACTTAAATCCGTGCCTTCGTATTCAATCCCGATATAACCCCGGTAGCCGGATTCGTAAACGATCTGCATCAGCCTGTAGTAATCCATGTTAGCTTCGTTGCCCTGTGCATCAAACACGTTTGATTTGGCACTGACGCCTTTAGCAAATGGCATCATTTCTCTGACCCCCTGGTAACGGTCATACTTTTCCTTGTCCGATATGTTAAAATTGCCAAAGTCAGGCAGAGTACCGCAATTTTCCATGCCAACCCTCGAAATGACATCCGTCAGCCATTTGCCGTTGGAGGAGTAACCCCCGTGGTTCTCCACAATCACATTGATACCATAAGGCCTGGCATACTCAGAGAGGCTTGACAAGCCATCCACCGCAGCAGCAGCCAGCTCTTCCGGTGTTCCTGAACCCCTTGCGTTGACGCGAATGGAATGGCATCCGAGGAATTTTGCCGCTTCCACCCACCTGTAATGCTTCTGAACGGCCTTCATACGGGCATCGGCACTGCTGTCACCCAGGTTTCCCTCACCGTCTACCATAATAAGCACATTACGGGTTCCGCTGTCGCGTGTGATCTTCAACAGTTCGTTCAGGTAAGGAGCGCCAGTGTCCTTAAAAAAAGTGCTTACATATTCAAGGCCATAGATGCCAAATTCCCCTGCAGCCCTGACAGGAAAATCCAGGTTTGTCATCTCTTTTGCGTTCAGCGATTTGTGCAGTGACCATTCCGCCAGCGACAGTTTAAATGGTTTTTCCTGTGGCAGCGGTCTTCCTGATGGTTCCCATGATGCCAGAGGCAGTGCCGCCAGCGCTGCGGATGCGGCCCTTATAAACGACCTCCTGCTGTTGTCCATACCTTTTTTTTTATAAAGTTACTTCAAATAAGAAAAAAGAAAAAGCAGGGGGACTTTGAAAGGAATTTGAATCCTGTGAACACATTCCCCGTAATTTGTTCCGGGGTTAGCGAACACAAGAAAGAATCGGAGATTCCTCGCATCCTGATGCGAGGAGCTTCAATTCCTGCCGGTATCGGTAAAAAAATATGCTGAAATTTTTTTATTCTATTTTTTTTATATATAAGTTTGTATTATATTTTAATATTTGTATATAAACTGATCATGATATCAAAAGAAATCCTGAAAGGCAGCGTTAAAACGATCATTTTAAAACTGCTTGCAGAAAATGAAAAGATGTATGGCTACGAACTGACCCGGAAGATCGAAGAAATTTCAGGGGGTAGTATAAGACTTACTTTCGGGGCCTTATATCCGTTGCTGCATAAGCTTGAGGACGAGGGCGACGTCTCGACGGAATCCGATATCGTGAACAGCCGGACACGCATATACTACAGACTGACCCCAAAGGGTACAAAAACGGCATCACTCAAGATAAAGGAGATGAAGGAATTCACCGAAACCATACAAAAACTCTTACAATAACAATTATGACAACACCAGCCTGTAAACTGTCTGATGACAGGATCGAAATCATACGGAAGGAGGTAAGGCAAAGCAACCTGTCACTTCCCGGTCTGGAGGATGAACTTATTGACCACCTGTGCTGCCTTGTGGAGGATGCCATGGGTGCAGGTTGTTCATTTGAGGAAGCCTACCGGAACGTTAAAAGGAACATTCCTTTTGAATCACTTAAAGATATTGAACTACAAACCCTTATGTTAATCGATAAAAAATTCGATTCTATGAAAAGGACATTGAAAATATCGGGTCTGGCGGGACTTGTGTTAGTCTTCCTCGGATCCGTTTTGCGGGTGATCCGTTTCCCGGGCGGTGGTCCCCTGCTGACCCTGGGCGTGCTTATACTTGCCTTAGGCTATCTGCCCGCTCTGCTGCTCACCCTGAAAAAGGAAAAGCTGCTCAGAAGAAAAAGGCAGCTGGCGTTGACAGGGATCATCGCTTCATTCTCATTGCTTGTCAGCCTGCTGTTTGCCCAGATGAGCTGGCCCCTTACCGGTTACGTGCAGCTCATTTCCTGGCTGTTTGTACTGGTTTTCCTGGTGCTGCTGTACGGTCACATCATCCGGTCAGAGGACAACCGGGTGCTGAACCTTTCGCTGCTGCTGTTCCTTGTCGTCCTTTTCCTGCTGAATACCACCCAGTATCTGAAGGACCTGGGCAACCCCAAAAAAGAATTCTACACTTACGAGACCAGCCTGCCGGCAGGCATCCGGCTCTTTGAGCAGGGCAGCAGCACCCTGTACCGGCAGGTATCCTCAACCCAGGCCAACAGGTACACACAGGAACTGCAGGAGCTTAAATCAAGGAGCGACGGCATTGTCGCCCTCACCGTGCAAATGAGGGACAGGCTGTTCAACAGCAGGGAAGAACAGTCGAGATATGTCAGCAGACTTTTTAAGCCCCGGGTCCTTACCGAAAAACTTGAAAGCACTGCCATGCAGCTGGGGCAGGAGGTTGAACGCTACCATGATTTCCTTCTTGGCCTGCCGGCAGTTACCCCTGCACTGCGCGATTTTATCGAATCAAGCCTCCGGTATGGCGCGTATGATTTCAACAACGCCCCTCCCATCAGTTACAACAACCTCGACAGGCTGATCCGGGATGTAAGAATCGCTGAATATGAAATGGCCATGGCATTGATATACAGATAACCAACTGAATTTTTAAGGCTTCACCGGCACTGTGTGGCGATCCCTGCCGGCACCGGTGCCGGACAACGTCAGGCATCCTGCCAGCATAAAAGAACAGTATTGGCATGCGAAATCCTTTAAAATTCATAACTTAACGTTCGTATATCACAGCTGCGGGTGCAAGCCGACCATCTTATAAGTGATGCATTCATAAGTGCCTGCCGGGATTACTTCTATCTGATCGACCGCAGATATCCCGAGCGCGGAAGCCTCAAGCTCATCGGCGACCGGTACAGGCTGAATGGTGACCAGCGGACAGTCATTTACCGCGGCATCTCGTCACTTGAGCAGTCAGCGTTAAGAAACAGCCTTCTGACCCATGAATGCAGGAACGTTCCGCTTTTTGTCGACGGATACAACGTGCTTTTTTCCCTGCTGAACTACCGCCTCGGCCGAACAGTATTCATAAGCACCGACGGCATTCTCCGCGACGCGGGATCGCTTCACGGAAGAATCCGGAACCTTGAATATTTCAATGACTGCGCTCTTTTGCTCGCAGGATGCCTGGAAGTGCTGAAGCCTGTTACCGTGCATATCTACTTCGACTCCCCTGTATCGCACAGCGACAAGCATGCAAATCTGCTGAAGGATATGATGGGGGAAAGGGGGCTGAAAGGAGAATGCTATCTGGTGCGGTCGGCTGACTGGGCACTGAAGCATGCGGGAGACGGTGTGCTTGCCACTTCTGATACCGCTATCATAGAAAAAGCTGCCATGAAAGTCATTGATATACCCAGGATGATCCTTGAAACAGCTTTCAATGCCAGGTTCCTTGACCTGAGGGGATTTGCAGGTCTTCCCGGGGGCATTGTCAGCGGTCGGCCTTTCCCATCAGGTCCAGCACCCCATTGATGAAGGTCAGCGGATGCACCGGGTTCCCCGGCACATAAAGATCTGCTGTGTGGCTGTTTATAAAACCACGGTCAAGGGCTTTGCTGCCGTCAAAGATGCCGCCGCTGATGGCATCGCTGCCGGCCAGGATGATCAGCCTCGGGTCGGGCACGGCATCAAAGGTGAGCTCAAGTGCATGGGCCATGTTGGCCGTGAGGGGACCCGTGATGACAATTCCATCGGCATGGCGGGGAGAAGCCACGAACTCGATACCAAAACGCCCCATGTCAAAGTTTACGTTGCCGGCCGCGTTCAGCTCCCACTCACAGCTGTTGTCACCGCCTGCCGAAACCTGCCGCAGCTTGAGCGATCCGCCAAAGTACCTTCTTATTTCGGTTCTTACGACCGAATCATCCAGACGGATCACCTGACCGCTTCCCTCTCCTATGACCAGCCTGCCTCTCACATTGGTTGCCATCCGGTAATCCTTTGTAAAGCGGATCCTGGAGGGACAGGCCGCCTGGCATTCACCGCAGAAAACGCACCTGCCCAGGTCAACGGACATAGGCCTCGCCTTAATGGCACCTGTGGGGCAAAGCTCCTCCAGCATGGCGTCATGCCCGTCATCCCCGCTGATCACCGGCCTTCCCCGGAAGGGACCGGGAACTTCCACCTTTCTGACATCAGGAATGTACTGTTTGCCCTGGTGAAACAATATTCTAAGCTCGGATAACATCACATGGTTGATTTTGCTGATTCAATACGTCCGGTTTTGCAGTATGCCTACAAATCATGCCCGCAGTAGCTCAGGTTAAAGCTCTTGTTGCAGATGGGGAAATCCGATATCTCGTTGTTCCTTACCGCAAGCGCCAGCGCCATCCAGTTGTGCAGTGACGGGTCCTTGATCTTGTAATGTATCAGCTCCCCGTTGTCACCGGTTATGGCGCAATGGCAGATCTCACCCCTCCATCCTTCCGTCAGGGAAAGCGAAAAACTGCCAGGAACAGGCCGCAGGACAGCAGCCTCAGTTGGTGACTCACAAGGCACTTCTTCAAGCATCCGGCGGATATGGCGGACAGACTGGATTATCTCCGCATGACGGATCTGGGTTCTTGAGTAAACATCGCCATGATGCTTGATGACAGGCTGGTGCGGTATCTTTCCGTATAAGGCGTACGGATGTGTCCACCGGATATCCCTCATCAGTCCCGATGCCCGTGCACTCATCCCCACCGCGCCTATGTCATATGCCTGCCCCGTCGTCAGGATCCCTGTCCTTTCAAGCCTGGCCAGAACACCGGGCAGGTTTTTCATCCTTTCGTACATTTCGGAAAAGTCGGCCTCATATTGATCAAGCATGTCGATGATATTCTGCCTGATACGGTCAACCAGCGGATATCTGTCCACCCCTGCCCTGATCAATCCCTTTGCCAGCCTGTTGCCGCACCACTCCTGAAAGGTGTTGACGACAGGTGTCCTCAGTCTTCCGAAAACCGAGCTGCCAAGCTGGTAGGCAATATCGGTGCAGATGGCACTCAGATCGCCTGTATGGATGGCAATGCGCTCCAGCTCTGAAGCTATGGTCCTTGCCAGCATAAGCCGATATGAAGGAATGTATCCGCAAAGGCTTTCCCAGAGACTGACGAAGGCCAGCGCATGTCCCACGACAGTGTCGCCCGCTATGCTCTCCGCCAGAATTGTCCGTTGCAGCAGTTTGTCGTGTTGCAGGAAAAGCGATTCAACACCCCGGTGCTGATAGCCGAGCTGTATCTCCAGGTGCAACACCTGTTCACCGTCGCAAATGAAACGGAAATGCCCCGGTTCAATTATGCCCGCATGGACAGGCCCCACTCCCACTTCATGCAGCTCTTCACTGTCAACCGAATAAAACGGATAGGAAGTCATGTCACTTTGCCTGTCATGACGGCTGAACGGATACCGAATCGGTTTGAGCCACGGATGGTCTGAATACCGGATGCCGTGGTCTTCATGCAGTTCACGTTCAAAACAGTGAAACGAAAGGTGCCTGGCCGTCAGTGAAGGAAAGCCTGCACGGCGGTCAGGGTTGACAATGGATGAGGATATCCGTATGGTGCCTGTGAAGTCGTCGGCCATGCAACAGAACAGCCTTAACCCCGCCCCGGCTGGCATTCCGAAATAGCTGACGCAATGAAAGCTGCTGTCTTCGGCAAAGGCAGCGTTCATCTGCAGGAAATCACCATAGCCAAGCACCGGGATATCGGCCACCTTCACGCACTGGTTGTTTTTTATGGACAGGTAATTGCTCATGATAAACTGCCGGTTAAAGTGAATTCACGGGAGCGTTTGTATAGCCTCCCTGATCAAATCAACAAGGGCCTGTGGCGGTGCAAAGCCAAGATAGATGACACCGGCAAGAAACACCCACTGGCTGAGGGACTCTGTGAAGGGTGCCATTTCGCGTGGTCCTTCGCGGCAGGCCAAGGGTTTGATGAACAGTATCTTGAAAATGTTTTTCCCGAAGGCCCAGATGATAAAGGTGAGCATCAGCAGCACCAGTATGAGGGCCCACAGGTGGCCCGAACGGAAAAGTGATGAAAATACAAGGAATTCGCTTATGAACATCCCTGAAGGCGGCATGGCCGTGACGATAAAGAAGGAAAGCAGCAGCACCAGCGCTCCGTTCGTGTTGATACGGAAATAATCACCCATGTCATATATGCTTTTGCTGCCATATGTGCGATACATCGGCCCGAACTGGAAAAACAGGGCCGGTTTGGCAAAGCTGTGCAGAATCAGGTGAAGAATTGCCGCGTAACAGCCTATGCCCCCGGCTGCCATGCCGAGCATCACAAGTCCCATATGCTCCAGTCCCGAATAGGCAATCACCCTCTTGATATTCTTGACCCTCAGCATATAAACAGTGGCAACGAACACCGAGAGAAGGGCTGAAGCCAGCATCACCCTGCCGCTCCATTCATGTATGGCTGTGTGGCTTGTTATTTCATATACCCTGAATATGCCTACAAAACCCATGTTCATCAGCACACTGGCCAGCAGGGCTGCTGCCGGGTACGGTGCGTTGTCCTTGGCATCTATGCCTGCCGAGAACATAGGCACCAGTCCCGCCTTAGCCGTGAACCCTGTGAAGATGAAAAGGAAGGCAAGTTTCAGCCAGAATGTGTTAAAATTTGCCGCGTGAAGCGAAAGGGTATCGTAATAAAGGCTCCTGATCCCCTGTTGCTGGGCGGCAACGGCAATGAACAGGATGCCTATGAAGACAAGGGTGATGCTTATGGAACAGATGAAAATGTACTTCCAGGTGGCCTCAAGCGTCAGCTTGTTCCTTCTGTGATATATAAGGGCTGAGGCGCTGAGGGTCGTCAGCTCGGCAAAGACCCAGGTGATGCCCAGGTGGTTTGACAGGCAGGCAGCACCGATGGAGGCGATGAGGATCACCATGGCAGCATAGTACATGCCCTGTGCCCTGGGCGG
>JAXDCR010000057.1:0-5790 GCA_034677845.1 Bacteroidales bacterium
AGCTGGCCGCCGCTTATGAACGAATCGAAAGGTCCAATGAGAACATTGTGCGTTCTCTCGCCTATTCACCTTCTGGCAGGCACGGCCTTAATCCGGTCA
Source organism: Bacteroidales bacterium (assembly GCA_034677845.1). Lineage (GTDB taxonomy): Bacteria > Bacteroidota > Bacteroidia > Bacteroidales > UBA10428 > UBA5072. The sequence continues at coordinate 100 of JAXDCR010000057.1, forward strand.
TGGCAGATCGCTCCGGGAATCTGACTGAAATGAAACCCATTGATGTCAGGGATCTGACCGCATATATTAATCCTGATTCATATTACAGTGTCAGCCGTTAGTATCCGGCCTGACACTTTTTTTCAATTCAGTCTAAACCCGGCAATTTCAATCGAGTCTTAACACAGCAAGAAACGCCGACTGCGGAACTTCAACATTGCCAATCTGCCTCATTCTTTTCTTTCCTTTCTTCTGTTTTTCAAGCAATTTTCTCTTCCTTGTAATATCTCCTCCGTAACACTTGGCCGTCACGTCCTTGCGCACCGGCTTCACGGTTTCGCGGGCAATGATTTTAGCCCCGATGGCAGCCTGAATGGCGATTTCAAACTGCTGTCTCGGTATCAGCTCTTTTAATTTCTCACATATCTTTCTTCCGAAAGCATACGCGTTGTCACGGTGTATCAGGGAAGACAAGGCATCAACCATTTCTCCGTTCAGAAGAATGTCAAGTCTGACAAGATTGGCCTGCCGGTAACCTGTATAATGGTAATCAAAGGATGCATATCCTTTCGAAATGCTTTTCAGCTTATCGTAAAAGTCAAAGACGATCTCGGACAGAGGCATTTCAAATGTGATCTCGATACGGTTTGTTGTCAGATAGACCTGGTTTTTAAGGGTCCCCCTCTTGTCGATGCACAGTTTCATGATGGGACCGACATAATCCGCCTGGCAGATGATCTGTGCTTCGATATAAGGCTCTTCAATATGATCAATATAAGTCAGGTCGGGCAGTCCCGAAGGATTATGAACTTCTGTCACATCGCCTTTGACAGTCAACACCTTGTAGGAAACATTGGGCACTGTGTTGACAACATCCATGTTGAATTCCCTGTCAAGTCTCTCCTGAACGATTTCCATGTGCAGCAGTCCCAGAAATCCGCAGCGGAAACCAAAGCCCAGCGCCGCGGAGGACTCCGGAATAAATGAAAGAGATGCGTCATTGAGTTGCAGTTTTTCAAGCGATGCCCTCAGTTCTTCGTAATCGTCAGCATCGACAGGATAAAGGCCTGCAAACACCATGGGTTTTACCTCAACAAACCCTTCAATGGCCTTTTCACAGGGCCTTTCAACATGCGTGATTGTATCCCCCACCTTCACATCCCTGGCTGACTTGATGCCTGAAATAATGTAACCCACATTTCCTGCTTCAAGCACATCGCAGGCTTCATATTTCAATTTCAGTATCCCGATTTCATCCGCGTGGTAATCCTTGCCCAGGTTCACGAATTTCACATGCTCGCCGGTTTGGATTCTGCCGTTGAAAATTTTGAAATAGGCGAATATGCCCCTGAAGGAGTTGAACACGGAATCAAAAATGAGAGCCTGCAGCGGTGCTTCAGGATCGCCCCTGGGAGGGGGAATCTGTGTCACGATCCGTTCAAGGATCTGATCCACGCCCATCCCTGTCTTTGCACTCGCTTCAATGATATCCTGATGGTCACAGCCGGTAAGGTCCACTATCTGGTCTTTCACCTCGTCCGGCATGGCGCTTGCCATATCCATTTTGTTCAGCACGGGGATTATTTCAAGGCCATGATCCACTGCCTGGTACAAATTGGATATTGTCTGCGCCTGGATACCCTGCGTAGCATCCACCACCAGCAAAGCACCCTCGCAGGCAGCAATGGCCCTTGACACTTCATAGGAAAAATCCACGTGCCCGGGTGTGTCTATCAGGTTGAGAATATACCGTTCACCGCGATAAACATAATTCATCTGGATGGCATGGCTCTTTATTGTGATGCCCCTTTCCCTCTCAAGGTCCATGTTGTCCAGCACCTGATCCTGGAATTCCCTTTCCGTCAGGGTATTCGTATTCTGAATAAGTCTGTCTGCCAGTGTGCTCTTGCCATGGTCAATATGCGCGATTATGCAAAAATTCCGGATGTGATCCATCTGGTTTTTCAGGTCAGTTAAAAGGACACAAAGATATTGAAATACATCATATGGTCAAAGTACCTGTGATGTCCTTACTGGTCAATGCATTTGTTGATCGTAGTTATAAGGACTCAGGTTGATTGCCAGGTATACTGGGTAAGCGGTAACGATGATCCCGATGACCAGCATGGAGAGAGCGGGAATCAACAGGTGCAGGGGATTTATTGAAGTCTGGCCGTGAAAGTCACTGAACCAGGCCCTGACGGCAAAATAGACCACAGGCCAGGAAATGGCTGAGGAAAACAGAACCAGTTCGCCAATGCGCTTCCACTCCGAGAGGAATATATTCATGGAACTGGCTCCCAGCGTTTTGCGGATACCAATTTCCTTTTTATGTGCACAGTATCTGAAAACCAGGAGACTGTACAGACCGAAGCAGGCGATCCATACCGCCGCGGCCGACAACAGCATAAATATCCTTGCAGAATCTCTCAAAGGTAAAAAAGGATTACCGGTTCCCGGTAGCTGGTGCAGCAAAGACCTGTACCGGCAGAACAGAATCAGCGCCATTGCTGTCAGTGCCGATGCTATAAAAAACTGAAAAAAAACAAGCAACCACCGCAGATTACCCTTACGGACCTCCGGACGGAAATTCCGATGCAATATGCTGGCAGGATCGGCGGCGGAAAAATCATACGCCGGATACAATCCTGACACAATGCCGATGGTAAGGATAAAAACCATCACGAGGATAATTCCCCATTTATCGACAAGGTACGACAGGTTGAGATCAAGATCCATATATCGGTTAAACAAGGGAAGGAAAAGTTCGGTGAGGAACAAAGCCAGTATGACGGCAATGACGGCTAAAATGGAAGACTCGAGCAGGAACTGCCGGACAAGGGTTTTTCGTTCAGATCCGGCAATTTTCCGGACAACAATTTCCTTGATGCGTATGGCACTTCTGGCAGTGGTTAGATTAATGAAATTCAGACAGGAAACGATCAGGATCATGACGGCAAGAACGGTGAGCATATATCCAAATGCCCTGTCTTTACCTGTTTCAAATTCGTTTTTGTACTTTATTATCCAGGGGGAGGGTGCAGGAACCAGGGTTGAGGCTTTATCATTTGCCGAATCAGTAAAAACCGTGCTGTCCGCTGTCTTATTAGAAAATGGATTATCCGGACGGGGTTCGGCATACATTCCTGCGTGCATAGGTGGATTCTTAAAGGTTTTGCCCGTCAGATCAGGTGCGGAGCTGATCTGCCTTTCAACATACAGGAAGATTATAATGCTTGATGCCACTCCCACCGCCAGACCTAAGATATTTATAACAGTATAGGAACTATACCTGATAAATATCCTGAAAGCCACTTTTAAAAAGTGAATGATCATGTTGTTTTGAATCGGACGTAATGCACCCTGAGATTTAAACCAACATCTATGCCAAACTATGTATATTAAAATAAATCAGGGAATTTGTTAAAAAACTTTGATAAGCTGTTTTCGCAAAAATGTACGTTTTTGATACAGCTGGCGTACGATGGATCGTGAGTCATCCGGCCAGTATGGGTATTTGTAATATGAGAAAAGCCCCGGTTCCTTTCCATGGCCTCCAACCTAACTCTGCTATGAAAAAGAAACGCACCACCTGACTCAATCACTCAATATTCGATAGTGTCTTCAGTCATTACTGAGAGGTAGCAGCTGATTTCAATCATTTTGGTTTGATACATTTCTAATACGCACTTTCGCGCATATATACAGTCAAGACCTCACCTACCCTAACCATGATTTATTCTTTCATGTTCAAGGAATAATTTTAACTTGTTGCCTAAACTGGTGTAATTTTCAAACTGCTTCCATGGTTGAAGGAGGTTTGGATGCGATGTGGTATGTGACACTGACCACACCAGGCACCTCTCGTGTGATTTCATTTGCCATGTCAATGAGCAGGTCAAAGGGAAGTTTTGTGGGCACCGCCGTGCGGGCGTCTGCGCTGTCCCAGCAGCGGATCTCGATCTGCTGGCCAAAATCCCGTTTGCCATCCCTCATTCCAGTCAGCCTGTCTTCGTGCAATATGGCCATATACTGGAAGGCACCGGTGTTTTTAAGATTCCTTTCAACGATCACAGTGGCTTTTCGAACGGTATCAATTCTTTCCGGTGTTGCTTCTCCTATTACGCGTGCTGACAAGGCAGGACCGGGAAAGGGTATTCTGCGGAAAAGCTCTTCCGGGAGGCCGGCAGCCTGGCCCACCAATCTCACACCCTCCTTCCTGAGCCTTATCAGCGGTTCCAGAATCCTGTACCCGAATGCCTCCTGCGGGTCTATGCCAAGCTGTTCGAAAACGTTATGCTGTCTTTTAATACCTGCCACTGTTTCATCCACATCTGTCAGAATCGTTCCCTGAAGCAGGAACCTGGCACCGCTTTCACGGACAATTTTGCCGAAAACGTTTCTGTAGAAAGTCTGGGTAATTGCCTCACGTTTCTCCTCCGGGTCGGTTATTCCCCTGAGAGCGGCAAAGAACTCCCTTCTTGCATCCACAACCTCTATTTCCACACCCAGTCGGCTGAACATGGATTTTACCTGCACTGCTTCTCCCTCTCTCATGAGTCCGTTTTCAACAAAAACTGTCTTAAGGCGCTTTCCCAATGCCTTGTGTCCGAGCATTGTCACAACCGATGAGTCAACGCCCCCCGAAAGGGCATTGATGGCAACACTGTCACCCACGGTTTTTCTGATCTCTTCCACGGCTTCGCGTATGAAAACATCCGGGTTCAATTCACTTGTCGTTAATTCTTTGATCATTTGTAAGATGATTTTAAGTTAATATTTTTTGTCACTAAGTTGTCAAAGGGGGAGTGGGATCATTCTCCTTGATTCTTTTTCTGCAGATCTGTTCAACCTGAAAAACATCGGGTATGCCGGAAATGTATATTTTATCAGGGACATATCTGGTGCCGCTGTTTTTACTGCTGATCATTTTCCCGGTGCGCAAGCCCAGTGTGATGAAACCTTTCTGCTCATTGCCCTTAACCTCAATGTCACCGGTGAATTGTTCCCAGTCTACTGACCGCATCGTACCTTTTCTGAAATGCACCAACCGTGTCGGTGTGCCGACAAAATACCCCCCTTTGTTAAAAGCCATTGCCAGTCCCGCCCCCAGCATGATTACCCCGATAAGTACAAACACCCCGATGATAACAGCCGGCAATATGATCGGGCCGAGATTACCGGGACCAGCCACCACCGGAACATCATTGGCGGTAAATTCTACCTCCTTTCCAACGAAGAGCGGGCCCAGAAACGCAAATACAAAAATGCTCGAAAAGGCCAGCCACACGGTCCCGAAAATAATGCTGCCCACGGAGGTACCAGGTGGCTGGGCACGCTTTGCCGCCACAACGAAATCTCTTTTTTCGGAGCCAAGGTTTTCGCTCAGTTCTGCTGGCAATGTTATGCTATCAATCATGTCCCGGGTTTCTTACTAAAGTAATGAATTGTACCGAATGCCATGCCCGCAATCAGAAAAAAATTAATCAGGGGATTCCGGGACTGCGCTAACGGATGCGCTGTTTTTTACCGTTCTTGGTGACCTTGAAGATTTTTTTCCCGTCAATCAGTATGCCGCTTGAAGTATTGGAATAGTGGTCCACATCCACCCTTATGATACGCCCCCCGTAATCTGTTGAAATATCCTTGACTATGGTATGCCCCACAATTATTTTATTCACATTGTAAAAAGCGAGGATTTCATCAAGGACT
>JAXDCR010000058.1:0-2969 GCA_034677845.1 Bacteroidales bacterium
GATACCAGTTTCGTATGCCGTTGGCGGCACTTGGCGCAAAGAAGGCACCGATGTTGATGCCCATGTAGAAAATGTTGAACGCCGAATCCCTCAGTGAATTGTATTTGGAGTCATCGTACAGCTGTCCCACCAGCGCCTGGAGGTTCCCCTTGAAGAAGCCGTTGCCCAGGGCAATGATGAACAGTCCCCCCAGTGTCACCGGCAGTCCCATATCCGGTATAGTTATCAGTATATAACCCAGGAACATGGTGACAATGCCCGTCAGAATGGTTCCTTTGTAGTTCTGCGACCTGTCCGCTATGAGTCCCCCCACCAGCGCCAGCCCGTAAATGAGGAAATAGAACCAGCTGTAATAATCCCCTGCCTTGTCCGCACCAAGATTGTAACGGGCCTGCAGGTAAAAGACCAGGCAGGCCATCATCGTGTAAAAGCCGAAGCGTTCCCCCATGTTGGCGAAAAACGCTATGTACAGTCCCTTTGGATGCCCCTTGAACATAATGTTTTGTGTTAATTGTCAAAATGTGCTTCTCACAAATATAGGCATCTTTTCGGACGAAGTATCTGATTTTTGTCTCTGGTTGCGGTTAACGTTTTTCACTATCCGGATGAATCCTGCCAGGTTTAAATCTCAGACCGGGAAACGGATATGCGGCTTTATTTTTACGGCAAATTTTTCAGGCATTGTCATACTGACGAATCCTGTTAAATTTGCATGATATGTTCAGCAAAAGCAGAAAAGGATGAAGGTGTTCAGCAGTCGCCAGGTGAAGGAAATCGATGCGTACACAATCCGCCATGAGCCTGTTTCCTCCATTGACCTGATGGAAAGGGCCGCTCTGGCATGCAGCCGGTGGATCAGCGGGTATGCGGCCCGCTCCGGCCGGATCCTGGTTTTTGCGGGGCCCGGAAACAACGGGGGTGACGGGATGGCCATTGCCCGGCAGCTGATGGCGGAAGGCTTTGACAATCTGTTCACCTTCCAGCTCAGGACAGGATCGCCTTTTTCGGCCGACCTTGAAACAAACCGCCTGCGGCTGCTTAATTCAGGGCACAGCATTGCTGAACTTGCTGAAGGTGAGGAGCTTCCATCGATACAACCCAATGACCTTGTCATCGATGCCCTGTTCGGAACAGGTCTTGCAAGGGCACTTTCCGGCTGGCCTGCAAGGGTTGTCAGGCATATCAATGCGGCCGGCTGCCGGGTCATATCCATCGACATGCCGAGCGGACTGACGGGTGAGGACAACAGGGGCGCTGACCCGCAAACCATCATCCGGGCAACCCATACGCTTAGCTTCCAGTTTCCCAAGCGCTCCTTTTTTTATGCCGAAAATGCGGCATACACGGGGGACTGGCATATACTCGACATAGGGCTGCACCCAGCAGTCATTCAGGAGCTGCCCTCGGATCTCAATTACGTGACAGGGAAAGAAATTGCCGGCATGATCAGAAAAAGGCAGCGTTTTTCTCACAAGGGCACCTATGGCCATGCCCTGCTGATTGCCGGTTCATACGGCATGGCCGGTGCGGCCATCCTTGCCGCCCGTTCCTGCCTGAGGTCGGGGACGGGACTGCTGACGACGCATGTGCCACGGTCGGTTTACCCCGTCATTCAGGGAGCCGTGCCTGAATCCGTCTTCAGCCTTGACCCTTCGGAACACTGCTTTACTTCCATGAACATCCCGGATTCCTGCACCGCACTGGGGATGGGACCGGGCACAGGTACCGACCCTGTCACCCTCAAAGCTTTTGAAAAGTTGCTGTTGCAGTACCGCGGTAACCTTGTCCTCGATGCGGATGCGCTGAACATGATCGCCATGAAAAAAGAACTGCTTGACAGACTTCCGGAAAATACAGTCATCACCCCCCATCCGAAAGAATTCGACAGGGTCTTCGGCGGCTGTGCGTCAGGCTATGAGCGGAACATGTTGCAAATGGAGATGGCGGTGAAGCACAGGCTCGTCGTCATTCTTAAAGGCGCCTTTTCTTCCGTGGCCCTGCCGGATGGCAGCTGTCATTTCAACAGCACCGGCAATCCGGGTATGGCCACTGCCGGAAGCGGCGACGTACTAACCGGCATGGTTCTGTCGTTTATTGCCCAGGGCTATGGTCCCTCTGAGGCCGCCCTGCTTGGCACATACATCCACGGCCTTGCCGGAGACCTGGCTGCCGGCAGCGAAGGCCAGCATGCCCTTATTGCCTCAGATATAATTGAATACATTGGAAAAGCATTTATTAAACTCGAAAACCATGATCAGGAATCCGATTGCTGAGTCCGCCGCCGCAGGCATTTTCCTGCTGTTATCCTGTGCGCCTGCTTCCGACATTACGGTATCCAACGTACATGACCTGGCCAGCCTTTCCGGCAACCAGATCATATACGCCCTGCCCATGACTGTCATTGACCTGGAGGTCACTGCCGAGGAGGTTGAGATCATAGCAGGCCCCTATGCGATGTACGGTGAAAAATACCTGGGCATCAAAAACTGCCCCATGGTGAACGAAACCTGGTGGAACCTGGCAGACCTGCGCATCAGCACCCACCATGAGGCTGACCCGGAATACATGTATGCCAGCAACCTGCTCCAGGATCCTGAAAAATACCCATACCTTGATCAACTGGTGAAGGACAGCCTTATACTGCTACCCGGAAGCTTCACAAGCGACATTGTATTTGCCCGCAGCCTGCCGTATGAGATGCAGGAGATTCCTTTCACAGACCTGTCAACCGAGCAGAATGTTGACAGCGAGAGCGGGAGACTTAAAACGACGGAGCAAAGAGCCGCCGAGGCTGCGGAATTCATACTCAACCTGAGGAACGAACGATACTACCTGGTGGCAGGCATGAATGACTACATGCCCGAAGGCATTGCCCTCAGGGAGGCCATCAGCGAGCTGAACAGACTTGAGGCATCCTACCTGTCGCTTTTCGCCGGCAAGCGTGTGGCGAAAACGCATGTAAGAAGTGT
>JAXDCR010000059.1:0-3242 GCA_034677845.1 Bacteroidales bacterium
CCGGACGGACAGATGTTCCGGTGTTTTCCTATAAACTGCGATGGAGTTTTCAGGATTGATAAATCGTTACAGGAATCATCCTTCCTGTGCACTTCTGGCTGACCGGCTTTTGCATCAACAATTCCGCACATTCTCTGTCGGCGGTTTGTGCGGATCGGCCAGAAGCCTGCTGGCCGCTTCCGTCATACCACAGACTGGCGGCACGCACGTGTTTGTTTATCCCGACAGAGAGGATGCAGCATACCTGTATAATGACCTGGTTAACCTGCTGGGGCCCGAGCAGGTACTGTTCTTCCCGTCATCTTTCAGGAGAACAGTAAGGTATGGACAGACCGACAGTGGTAACGTTATCCTGCGCACAGAAGCGCTCAACAGGCTTGTGCGGCAGGCTGAAATGCCTCATCACGATAACTTTACAATAATTGTCACCGACCCCGAAGGACTGGGCGAAAAGCTGGTGGCAGCGGAAAAACTTAAAGCCAGCACACTTGAATTACACAAGGGAGAACTGCTGTCTCCGGCCTTTGTGAGTGAAATACTGGGAGAATACGGTTTTGAACAGGTTGATTTTGTTTCCTGCCCTGGCCAGTATTCAACCCGGGGGAGCATTGTCGATGTATTCTCCTTTTCTTCACCGGAACCCTACCGCATTGACTTTTCCGGAAATGAAGTGGCATCGGTCAGAACCTTTAACGTCGAAACCCAGCTTTCCATCAGGCAATTTGACTCAATAACAATACTGCCCGACCTGCAGCAACAGGAGGGTGACGGGGAGGGTGAGTTCCTGCTTGATTACCTGAAAGCCGGATCCGTATTGTGGACCGACAGCATCACTTACATCCGGGAAAGGCTCGATGATTTGAACAAAATGCCGGCAGGAACCGGTCATCTGACTGAAAAAACAGACCGACCCGCTGGTGCTGTCACCTTCACCGGCAGCAATGTCTTTCTCGGAAAGATGGCTGAGATGAGGATCATCGAATTCAGTGCTCATGGATCCTTTGCCGACACTGTCAGGCTGTCTTTCCGGACTTCCCCGCAACCTGCCTTTAACAAAAATTTCAGCCTTCTCGCAGATGACCTGATGCAGCACAGTGCAGGAGGGCATACAATCTATCTTTTAAGCGACAGCGAAAAACAGGTAGAGCGACTGGCATCCATCTTCGCGGAGCTTGGCGTACAGATCCGCCCTGAACCGGTGCTGAAAACCCTGCACGAAGGTTTTGTCGACCACGAACTGGGGATTTGCTGTTATACAGACCATCAGATTTTTGAAAGATATCATAAATATGTAATCCAGGGCTATTTCTCCAGACAGGGTGCTCTTACGGTTAAGGAGCTGACCTCGCTACAACCAGGGGATTATGTGGTTCACATTGACCATGGAATAGGCATATTCGGCGGTCTTGAAAAGATAGTCAACAACGGAAAACTGCAGGAATCCGTGAGACTTGTTTATAAAGATAACGATATTCTGTATGTAAGCATACACTCTCTGCACCGCATATCCAAATACAGGGGAAAGGAAAACGAAGCCCCTAAACTGTACAAGCTGGGAGGAAGTGCATGGCAGAGTTTGAAGCAAAAAACAAAGAAAAAAATCAAGGATATCGCCCGCGAGCTGATCTCACTGTATTCCAGGCGTAAATTGCAGCCGGGTTTTTCTTTTTCTCCGGACTCCTATATGCAGACAGAGCTTGAGGCATCCTTCCTCTACGAAGATACCCCTGACCAGCTCAAGGCAACGGTGGCGGTCAAGGAGGATATGGAGTCACCAAACCCGATGGACCGTCTGATATGTGGCGATGTCGGTTTCGGTAAGACGGAGATCGCTGTCCGTGCGGCTTTCAAGGCAGTGGCAGACAGTAAGCAGGTCGCCCTTCTCGTGCCTACCACCATCCTTGCCCTGCAGCATTTCAACACCTTCAGTGAGAGGTTGCGGAATTTTCCCTGCAACGTTGAATACATTAACCGGTTCAAAAAAGGCAGCCAGCAGTCTGACATCCTCCGTAAACTCGAAAAAGGGAATATTGACATTCTCATCGGCACTCACCGGCTGCTGGGCGACGATGTCAGATTCAGGGACCTTGGCCTGCTGATCATCGATGAAGAACAGAAATTCGGAGTGGCAGCCAAGGAAAAGCTGAAAAAACTTAAACTGAATGTTGACACCCTTACCCTGACGGCCACCCCCATACCCCGGACCCTTCAGTTCTCGCTGATGGGAGCGAGAGACCTGTCGGTCATACGCACCGCACCCCCCAACAGGCACCCCATTGTGACGGAGATTCACGGCTTCAGCGAGGAAATCATCTGTGAAGGAATCATGCAGGAGGTTTCCAGGGGGGGCCAGGTATTTTTCATCCACAACCGAATACAGAACCTCCCGGAAATGGAATCCATGATCAGAAAACTATGTCCCCGGGTTTCCACCTGCATTGCACACGGCCAGATGCATGGTCACGAACTCGAGAACAATATGACCGGCTTTATCCGCGGCGATTATGATGTGCTGGTTTCAACCGCCATAATTGAATCGGGACTGGATATACCCAATGCCAACACCATTTTCGTGAGCAATGCCCATCATTTCGGATTAAGTGACCTGCACCAGCTCAGGGGAAGGGTGGGAAGATCAAATAAGAAAGCCTTCTGTTACCTGCTGGCACCGCCCGCTTCCTCGCTTACTCCCGAAGCGCGCCGCCGGCTGAAGGCAATTGAGGAATTCTCGGACCTGGGAAGCGGATTGAACATTGCCCTGCAGGATCTTGACATAAGAGGGGCAGGAAATATGCTTGGCGCGGAACAGAGTGGTTTCATTGCAGATGTGGGCTTCGAAACCTATAACCGGATCCTTGACGAGGCCATACGGGAAATAAAGGAAGGCGTCGCGGACGATCTGAAGACTGATGAGATGCGGTCTGAAGACAGGAAAACAAAAAGTTATGAAGGTGATTGTTTGATTGATACAGATCTGGAACTGCTGTTCCCGGACTCCTACATTTCCAGCATTTCGGAACGCATGGTATTGTACCGCGAACTCGACCAGATTCAAACGCCTGAGGAACTTGAGTTCTTTGAGGCAAACCTGGTTGACCGTTTCGGCGAATTGCCCCCGCCGGCAAGGGAACTTTTAAAAGTAGTGCCGTTGAGGTGGAAAGCCATCCAGGTTGGTTTTGAAAAGCTTGTGCTCAGAAACGGCAGGATGATCATATATTTTATTGCGGATCCCGGATCGGCTT
>JAXDCR010000060.1:0-4845 GCA_034677845.1 Bacteroidales bacterium
TATGTTCCCTCCACTGCCGGAAATACTCACCCTTCTTATCGGGCACCAGGCTGTCTGGCGGTATCACCCTGAACGCATCCTGTCGCGGGTCATAGGTCGTGCCGTCAAGCAACATGTAAGCCCCTGACCGGTCAACCCGGAACCGCATGCGGTGTCCTTTGGCATCAAGCACATACTCGGGCCGGTAATTGATCGTATTTTCAAACATCTGCACGGGGGCAGGGTCCAGCGCAGAATTGACCCTGCCCCATTTGCCCACGGCCATGTCAACTTCAGGGATGGCAGCAAGTCTTTTATCCAGTATTTCAATATAGTCGAGATTCATCTCTATGCTGGTGTGAGGCATGCTGGTGGGCATAAGCAGGAAAGAACCCTCATCGAGCGATGGCATGAATTCTTTGCCGGTGCCGGGGAAAAGACTGACAGCAGCCTGCCAGGCTTCAGTTTTCCTGAATTTCCTCCAGCCGGCTTTTTCAATACCTGTGGCCGCAAAAGAAAAGACTCTGTCAGTGCCAAGCCATACCAGCAGTCCGATTACCGCGGTAAGCGCAGGCACCAGCATGAAACGGCGCCTGTGTGCAAGGCACCACCTTAGTATGGGCACGTAATAGTGCACCATCAGCATAAGCATAAACAGGATGACGGCGATGACTGCGGAAACAAAAATAAAATTGACAAGCAGGCTGTTATGGGCGCCCAATGGCAGCCATTCTGCCGCCAGATAATACAGGGCTGCCAGTACTGCAATGAATATGTTGACAGTAGAATGAGAAATCCCTATTTTTTTCATCCTTCCGGCCGGGATCAGGCTGCTGATGGCCATTGCCGTGAGCGCCAGAGCGGGCCATATTCCCCACAGCATCAGCAGGATTATGCCTCCAGCGGCCAGGCAGATGTTCAATATCCTGCGTATCCTGACCGTGTCAATACGTACGTTAAAGAGCATATACACGGTGGTTGGCAATACAATGATGCCAAGCAGGAAGGCAGAAAGCAGGGCAAATGTCTTGGTGAAGGCCAGCGGGCGGAATAGTTTTCCTTCCGCTGCCTGCATGGCAAACACGGGCAGGAAGCTGATGATGGTGGTGGCAAGGGAGGTGACCACGGCAGCCCTTACTTCGGTCGTTGCCAGATAAATGACCTGCAGCAGCTTCATACCCTTTATGCCCCGGTTGGCCGGCATTTCGAGATGCCTGAGGATGTTTTCCACATCCACGATGCCGATGTCGACCATGACGCCAATGGCGATGGCTATGCCGGACAGCGCAACAATATTGGCATCCACACCAAACAGGCGCATCAGAATGAACGTCATCAGCACACCTGCCGGCAGCAGTCCCGCCACCACCAGCGAAGCCCTCAAATTGAGAACCAGGACCAGGATCACGATGATGCTTATGAGGACTTCATGTGACAGTGCGGATTCCAGGGTGCCGATTGTCTCCCTGATGAGGCCGGTGCGGTCATAAAAGGGAACGATGGTGACCTTTGAAACATGACCGTCAGGTAAGGTTTTTTGGGGAAGGCTCCTGTCAATTTCAAGGATTTTTTGTTTTATGTTCGTGATCACACTCATAGGATTGGAACCATACCTTGCCACGACAACGGCGCCGACCGCCTCTGAACCGCCTTTGTCAAGTCCCCCTCTCCTGGTGGCGGGACCCCATGACACGCGGGCTACATCCTTAATCCTGACAGGAACATTATTTCTTGCCGTAATGACAGAAAGTTCAAGATCCTGCAGGTTACGTACGGATCCCAGTCCCCTTATCACATATTCCACCTTGTTCATCTCAAGCGTTTCGGCACCGATATCCATATTGCTTTTGCGGACGGCTTCCATCACGTCCATGATGGTAATGTTGTATGCTTTAAGTGCGGCAGGATCCGGATCAACCTGATACTCCCTGACGAAACCGCCTATTGATGCCACTTCAGAAACGCCATCAGCGGCGGATAGTGCGTATCTGACATGGTAATCCTGTATTGCCCGCAGCTCTTCCGGATTCCAACCGCCGGCAGGCTTCCCGCTTTCCGGATCACGTCCTTCCAGCGTGTACCAGAAAACCTGGCCGAGGGCGGTGGCGTCAGGACCCAGTTTCGGCAGTACCCCCTCCGGCAGGGTACCTGGCGGAAGTGAGCTGATCTTTTCAAGGATCCGTGTCCGGCTCCAGTAAAACTCGACATTATCATTAAAGATTATATAAACAAAGGACATCCCGAACATGGATGTGCCGCGTATGGTTTTAACACCCGGAATACCAAGCAATGAGGTGGTAAGCGGATAGGTAATCTGTTGTTCTATATCCCTGGGGGAACGCCCCATCCATTCGGTGGCAACCACCTGCTGGTTTTCTCCGTAATCCGGGATGGCATCCACAGGAACCGGATCACGGGGCAGCCAGCCGGTTTTCCATTCAAAAGGAGCGAAAGCAACACCGCACATTATGAATGTCATAAATAGCACCAGGCTGACCAGACGGTTTTCAAGAAAATATTTGACAAGACGGTTGAACATGGTGACTGATTAAAGAAAGTTTTAAGCTCCGCAACGAAGAGGATGCCGTTTCATACCGCTTCAATAATATCCCGGGTGCGGCACAAGCCTTGATACATTACAGGATTATCCGGGACTGCCTCATACCCTGGTTAATAATTGAAAGCGGATCACGGCCGGACAGACGCCATCACCTTGTCAGGTGATGGTGTTAAGATCCCCGACGGGGTAATCCCACGGACAGGCCTGCTTTATTCCTTGTGCATCAGGCTGTCTGCACCGGTAAGGTCATGAACCGAATCAGCGGCAGACCCTGGTGACTGGATTTCAACCAGCTTCATGCCACAAATGGGACAATCACCCGGCTCTTCGCGTATGATTTCCGGATGCATCGGACAATAATAAAGGACGTTGGAGGTGAGCCGGGTATCTTTCTGCTCGCCGGATTGGAAAGTTTTATTGCCACAGCCAACAAGAAGAAATGCAATGGCTGCGGTGATCATTATGGTGATATGTCTTGCTTTCATAGGAGTGTTTTTCTTAAATATTTGATAACTTATCTCTTTCATGACTACTCTGATTTTCCGCCGCGACTCGGAGGGTAGCTATGGATAGCGGCGGTCAGGCAGGAAATTTTCAAATACGCATCTGACAGATGCGAGCAAGATATACAGCGCTTGAAAACAATGGAAACAAGGGGTCCAGGGTTGCATATTGGGTTGAAGCGAGCTTTGGAGGCTCTTCAGATGAAGGGGATGATTGCCAGGGAGTCTTCGATGCAAAGGCAGGTGTAATTTTGTGCAGGCAGTCAGAAGTAAAATAATCATCATCCACACGGAAAAACGTCATTTCGTTTACGCAACACTGTGTTCTGAAATGCGCACTTTTTGACGGTACGGACCTGTCGGCTGCTTCCATTCCACATGATGCGGCTGTTGCATTGAATGAAAACCTGAGTGCGGCCAGCCTGCCTTCACAATAATGGGCGGCAAAGGAAAAGTTCATCCCTGACAGGAGAACAAGTATGATCAGGCTGAAAGGCAACAGCTTCTTCATATGTTGAAAAACAAGACAAATCTGTTAAAGTTCATGAGCACATCCATTTTAAGCGTTAAATAATAAATGAATGACACGAACAAAGAAAAGTGCATTCTACTGGGAGAAACAGCAGTCTTCTATGACTTCTTTTTAGCAGTGTTGATCCCGAAGGGTATATAAAGCGGACAGGTACCCAGCAGGCTGGTTATGACGAATATCGCGGCAACGATGATCAGGATCAGTGAGAGCGTGCCGGTCACAACCTTTGCATACGCCAGCACAACAATAGTCAAAGCCACCAGTAGACGGATAGCCTTGTCAGTTTTTCCCATGTTCTTTTTCATTGTCTTACAAATTATTGGTTAGTATTTTCATCAACTGAGGTTTGGAATGAACCCCTGATTGTCTGTAAAGGATCTGCCCTTTCTTAAATACCATCAGCGTTGGTACGCTTTTAATGTTATACCTGATTGCAATAGCAGTATTCTGATCCACATCAATCTTGATCACTCTGATCCGCTGTCCCAGCTCTGCTGCGATCTCCTTCAGAACGGGTGACTGCATTTTGCACGGACCGCACCACAGGGCATGAAAATCAACAACTACCGGCCGTGAATCCTGAATGATGGCATCAAAGCTTCCTTTCATACATTCATCTAAAATTCAGTAAAAAAACACCGCACCTTGAAAAAAGTTTAAATCTGCGTATGTTTTTCAGCCAGTTCCAGGAGCCTAACAGATCTGACAGAATGTTCCATGATAACCTGTGACCTGGAAATCAGGTATTTTGTCCCTTTACCCGGGCAACCTGAAAAAAGCTTGTTATTCTTAAGAGCGTAAAACTTTAATATCTGTGGTTTGTTACCATGCAAAGATAAAAAGGCTGTACAAAACTGTTGACCTGTTTAAAAGTTATAAGAGGTGGCATATGATGCAAATTATGATATTAATCAGGATCTTAAGGCGTAAATGAACCTTCTCATGTTTATAAGGAACGAGGTTAGGCGGATCAAAAGTTTAACCGGCCTTGCCCAAAAGGATATGCAATGTCTGATCATGAAGTGATACGCCTTGTGCTGGACGGTCAGCGTGACCTTTACAGGATGCTTGTGGAGCGGTATCAACAAATTGTTTTCAGGACCTGCATGGGTTTTGTACATGATAAGGACGATGCCGATGACCTGACCCAGGAGGTTTTTATTCAGGCTTACCAGTCGCGTTCAACCATTCGCCGGGAAGCCACCTTTGCAACCAGGTTATACCGGATTGCCATAAAATACTCACTTAAAAAGGGAAGCAAATCATAGCGG
>JAXDCR010000061.1:0-14248 GCA_034677845.1 Bacteroidales bacterium
ATTTTACCGAGCTTTTTAAAAAATCAATTAACGGCTTGTTTTGTTTCTGCTTTGGCTTAACTCCATGAAAAATGAACATTTAAACATTAGTGCTTTTAACTACCTGATAAAACTGAAATTATGTTTATAAAACTTTACCTGATTGCACTTCCTGTGTTTTTTGCCATCGATATGGTATGGCTTGTGCTGGTGGCCAGGAAATTCTATGCCGGCCAGATCGGTTTTCTCATGAGAGAAGAGGTTAACTGGCTGGCTGCCCTGATTTTCTACCTTATTTTTATAGGGGGCCTTGTGGTCTTTGTCATTTCCCGGGCGGTGGATAAGGGCTCAGGGATCCATGCCTTGCTATACGGCGCCCTGTTTGGCCTTATAACTTATTCAACCTATGACCTGACAAACTATGCCACGATAAAAGACTGGCCTCTGACGGTAGTGATCGTTGACCTCTTATGGGGCACTGCACTGGCCGGAGCAGTATCCATCATAACTTACCTGATTGCTACCCGCATAATTGTTTAGGGGTAAAACCGGATACAGATACTTGCATTTGCCCGCGAACCCATAAAATAATGCATAAACTGGTTGATCCGCGGAGAATTAAACCGCTGAACGGCAAGGAAACCGGAAGGGGTCCGGTGATTTACTGGATGAGCCGTGACCAGCGGGTTGAGGATAACTGGGCTATGCTGTATGCACGTGAGCTTGCCATGAACAACAAAGAGCAGATGGTTGTCGCTTTCTGTCTTGCTCCGGAATTCCTTGGCGCGGGGTACCGCCAGTTTGATTTTATGATCAGGGGCCTTATGCAGGTCGAAAAGCGACTGCAGGGGCTTCGCATACCGTTCCTGATGTTGCCGGGTAAGCCCGGTGAGGAGATCGTTCGCTTTTCAAAAATCATTGACGCCGGGGTTGTGGTCACGGATTTTGATCCGCTGAAGGTTAAGAGGGGATGGAAGGAAACCGCCGGCAGTAACCTCGATTGTGCACTTATTGAAGTGGATGCACATAATATCGTTCCCTGCCGGATAGCTTCCGGTAAAATGGAATACGGGGCCTATACCTTGCGCCCAAAGATAAACCGGCTGCTGAATGAATTCCTGACCGTCTTTCCTGCCCTGGCACCCCAGGAAAATGAAGACCATCACTTTTTCGGGACAAATGACTGGCAACATATACATTCATTGATTCCGGCCGGCTCACATGCCCCTGCAGCGGAATGGATCATCCCCGGCGAGAAGGCAGCCCACAGGGCAATGGATCTCTTTATTGACGGACCACTGGACGAATATGCCAGTCTCAGGAACGATCCGAATGCAGCAGGCCAATCGGGCCTGTCACCCTATATCCATTTCGGTCACCTTGCCTCGCAGCGGATAGCGCTTTGCGTGAAGGAAAGTCGGGCGGCTACTGCTTCAAAGGAAGCTTTCCTGGAAGAACTTATCGTCAGAAAGGAACTGTCAGACAATTTATGTCTCTATAATCCGATGTATGATTCTTTCTCGGGCTTCCCCCGTTGGGCGCAGATAAGCCTTGATATACACAGGAAAGATGAAAGACAATACCTGTATTCTGCCGGAGAGCTGGAAAGATCCGCCACTCACGACGACCTGTGGAATGCCGCCCAGACAGAGATGGTCAGAACGGGAAGGATGCACGGGTATATGCGTATGTACTGGGCAAAAAAGATACTGGAGTGGACAAAAGATCCGGAAGAGGCTGTCAAAACGGCAATTTACCTTAACGATGCCTATGAGCTGGACGGAAGGGATCCGAACGGCTATGCCGGCATTGCCTGGGCAATGGGAGGACTGCATGACCGCCCCTGGTCAGAGCGACCCGTTTTTGGCAAGATCAGATACATGAGCTATAACGGATGCCGCTCAAAATTCAACATCAGGCAGTACATCAACCGGATATCCGCTATGGCACATTGATTTTTTGTATTAAATTTACAATCGATTGTGGGCAGTATGGTACCGGAACATATTGCGGACGTTTTGTTCAATGACTGATTCAGTGAAGACTGATCCGTTTGCCGCCCGAACCGGCACGCTGCCAGGAACCTTACGAATCCATCTCACAGAAAAAACTGATAAAAAAAGTATAACCATGAGACGATACCGAACTGCTTCCATCAGGTCACTCATCCTGCTCACACCTGCCCTTCTTCTGCCATTTGACGGAACCCTGGCTGCAAAGGGAACCGTACAGGAAGCAGATCAACGCGGGCTGAGTTGCTATGCATACAGTTATGCAGGGTTTAACCATCAGGAAGAAAAACAGGTACTTACAAAGGCAGAGAAAAAGGCCCTCAGACAGGAAAGGAGGGAACTCAGACGCAAGCAGGCTGCTGAAGAAAGGGCAGCGGCAGCTTTGGAAAATCCAAATCACGCTGACTATATATTGCTGGGTGAAAATTTGCCAAGAGGAAGCACGGTACTGAACGCCATCAGCGGAAGGGTTCCGGGCATGATGATCTCAGACCAGCACATAACGACAAGAGGCCCCGGAAGCTTCTACAGCGGCGGAAGCGCCCTTTTCATGGTTGACGGGCAGGAAGTCAGCAAGGATTATGCCAACGGCCTGCTCATTGAAGACATCGAGCGCATTGAAATCTTCGTGGGTTCCTCTGCAGCCCAGTTCGGCAGCAGGGGAGGGAATGGCGTCATTTCCATATATACAAAATATTATTCATCCACACAGGGAGCTCAATGATCCGTCATGGTCGCGGTATTGTTTTGAAATGCTCCGCCGACAATCAATGGTGGATCTTCCTTTGCAATTATCATTAAACTGCATGGCATATGAACATGAAACTTAGCTGCCTGATGTCTGCGGCTGCACTGATTTTAATGACCCTGACAGACGGAAAGGCGCAGGAAACAGCTTTAACCACTGGACAGGGCGGCAGTCCGGAAACCCTGGAAGAAACAACTGACGTCCTGCCTTCTTCCATTGAGGAAGGGCAAACGGGGACAGAGGCTGTCAAACTGACTGCACACCAGCAGATCAAACGAAAGTTCATTGAAGGGGGTCCGGGATTCATGGCCACCATACTGCTCTGCTTTATATTCGGACTGGCATTTGCCATTGAAAGGATCATTTACCTGAACCTGTCGGTGACCGACACGGATAAACTGCTTGAAAACATCGAAGAAGCACTCGACAAGGATGGCATCGAATCTGCAAAGGAAATATGCCGAAATACAAGGGGACCGGTGGCCTCCATTTTCTACCAGGGACTGGACCGGTACCACCAGGGCCTCGATATTGTTGAAAAGTCTATTCTTTCCTATGGAAGCGTGCAAATGGGACTGCTTGAAAAGAACCTGACCTGGATCGGTCTGTTCATTGCCTTAGCCCCCATGCTGGGATTCATGGGAACGGTGATCGGCATGATCATGGCGTTTGACGTCATCAACAAGGCAGGGGATGTCACTCCCCAACTGGTAGCGGGTCCCATCGGGGTAGCACTCATCACCACGGCGGCGGGACTGATAGTGGCGGTCGTCCTCCAGGTTTTTTACAGCTACCTGCTGTCAAAGATCGACCGAATTGTCAACTCCATGGAGGATGCCTCCATTTCATTTATTGACATACTGATCAAATTCAACCTCAAGAAATAAAAGGGATGCTTCGCAGATTAAAGGCCTCATCGGTAGTCTTTATCATACTCTTTGCCATACCTGTTGTGTTTGCCCTGCTTTTTTACCTGGGAAAAGTAAGACCCGGAACCGAGGGTACCACCATGGAAGAACCCCTGATCACGGATGAATTCCTTATCATGTCTTATGTTTACTTTGGTGCCGCCCTTCTTGTGACAGTCGTTTTTATGATAAGGGAAGTCATCAGGCATGTCAGGTCGGCCAGGGGTATTCTGACCGCTCTTGCTGTGCTGACGGTTCTGACAGTCCTTTGTTATCTGTGGGCTTCAAGGGAACTGATTCCCGGATTTACCAATGCCTCAAACGTGGAACAAACCGTGAAGCTGGTGGATACGGGACTTAAAATGGCTTATGTTCTGGGTGCGGCCGCTGTCGCCGGTGTCCTGTACACGGAGATCAAGGCGATGATCAGGAAAAGCAATCCGTAATGCCATGCTCCGGAGAAGGGAACCACCGGGAATCAACGCGGGATCAATGGCAGACATAGCCTTCCAGCTGCTGTTGTTCTTTCTTATCATTACCTCCTTCAACACGGATATGGGCATCCTCAGGAAACTTCCTCCCATGCCCGATGAGGAAACTCCCCTTAAACAGGAACCTGTCAAGGAACGGAATGTCTTCACGGTACTGGTAAACCGCAATAACCAGATACTGGTCGAAAATCAGCTGACGGATATAAGGGAACTGCGCGGCAAGGCAATGGAGTTCATAGAAAATGCCGCTGATGACCCCGCCCTTCCGGAGAAAGTCTGGGAGGAAGTACCCTATTTCGGCAGAATACAGGTGACAAAGTACCACGTCATATCCCTGAAGAACGACAGGGGAACCTCATACGGAACCTATATTGCCGTGCAGAATGAACTGACTGCCGCATACCACGAACTGAGAAACAGACTGTCCATGAGCCGGTTCAATATCCCCTTCAATCAGCTTGCCGGCGATGATGGCCGGCGCAAGGCCATTGAGACAATCTACCCGGTCATCATCTCGGAAGCGGAACCTGAAAATGTGGGAGGTTCTGTGCCATGATACGGTTCAGGGAAAAGGAACCCAGGAAGGTACCGGGACTGAACACCTGTTCCCTTCCGGATATTATTTTCAACCTGCTGTTTTTCTTTATGATCACGACAACCATCAGCGAAACAAGTGTCAATGTCAGGATCATACCGCCCTATGGCACCGAAGTGCAGAAGCTTGAAAAGAAATCACTGGTCAGCTATATCTATGTCGGCAGACCCCTTAATGAGGAAAAATACGGGACAGTCACAAGGATCCAGGTGAACGATGCCTTTCAGCCTGTCGGATACATCAGCGAGTTCATCACCACTGAAAGGGAGAACGTTGCTGAATCGGACCAGAATAAAATGATGGTTTCCATTAAGGCTGACAGGGATACCGAAATGGGTATCATAACAGACATCAAACAGGAACTGCGGAAAGCCGGTTTGTTGAAGGTAAATTACAGTGCTGCCCAGGGAACGCAGGAGGCAGTGTTCAGCAACTTCTGAACCTGAAGGCCTATCTTGAACTTACCATTTCAGGTTCTTCGAATGCATTAAGCCTGATTTTATCAAGCTTTTGGATGACGGCCATTTTCACAGAATCAAATGCCGGCATGTATTCAGGTTTGACCGGGTCAACGGGCGGAGATTCCATTTTAAGCGGATCAATCGGAGAACCGTTACGGTATACCCTGAAATCCAGATGCGGACCGGTTGACAACCCCGAGCTTCCCACGTAGCCGATCAGGTCTCCCTGCCTGACCTGAACGCCGGCACGGATGCCGTCGGCAAAGCTGCTAAGGTGCATGTATGACGTGGTATATACGCTGTTGTGCCTTACCCTGACGATCCGTCCCGATCCATCCTCATATCCCGCCTCTATAACGGTTCCGTCACCAATTGTATAGACCGGCGTACCCAATGGTGCGGCATAATCCACACCGTAATGAGGCCTGACGATTTTCAAAATGGGGTGAAGCCTGCTGCCGGAATATCTTGAGCTGATACGGTTAAAGCGCAGGGGGGCTTTAAGGAATGCACGGCGAAGGCTGTTGCCATCACTGTCAAAGTAACTCCTTACACTGTCCTGAATAAACGGAATGGCATATATGTCTTTCCCCCCGTGCCTGAAATAAGCCGCATGGATTTCTCCCAGGCCCACCGAAACCGTATCGACAAACAGCTCATCGTAAATGACGCTGAAGCTGTCTTTGGGCTGCAGGCCGAAAAAGTCCACCGTCCATGCATAGATCTCAGACAATTCAAGTGCCACTTCCGTATTGATGTTGCTTTTCCGGATGCTTTCCCACAGGGATGTCTCTATGCTTCCTGATACGCTTTGCTGACGGATGGTGATTTCCTTCTTTCCCATCGACACGTGCAGGCTGTCACGGAAGTCGAAGACCACATAATCGACCGGGGAATGCTCATAAACGAGATACGTAAGCCGGCCCACCGTATCCTTTGACAGGAATGCGGTATAGGCGTTGCCTGACCGTAACTTACGAAGGTCAAAAACATTGCTGCCATAAAGGATGAGCTGGTTAAGGCTGCGGTCAGGGATGCTGTAATGTTCCAGAATCTGCCCCAGGGTCTGGTTTCTCCCTACCGTACCGGTTTCAACGGTGAAGGAATCAATGGCTATTCCGAAGATCCTGGCAACCGGGATTTCAAATGCCAGTGAATCGGCGGAGGATGTTGCCATCCTGCTGTCTTTAAGACGGCCTGCAACAAGCCACACGCAGCACGCCGCTGCCAGGATCGCTGCACCCG
This sequence comes from Bacteroidales bacterium, assembly GCA_034677845.1. Classification (GTDB taxonomy): domain Bacteria; phylum Bacteroidota; class Bacteroidia; order Bacteroidales; family UBA10428; genus UBA5072. The sequence continues at coordinate 6,440 of JAXDCR010000061.1, forward strand.
TCATCCCTTTGCCTGCCAGCTGCCTGTTCATACTATGTCACCACTACGTTAATTATCTTTCTTTCAATGAAAATAACCTTCCGGACAAGCCTGCCTTCTGTATATTTATGCGTCTGTGGATGTTCCAGCACTTTCGCTTCGGCTTCAGAGGGTGAAATACCCAGCGGAAGATTCAGCTTGAATCGCAGCTTACCGTTGAATGAAACCGGGTATTCATACGTATCCTCTATGAGTAGGTTTTCATCTGCGACAGGAAAATCCTCCAGGCTCACCGAGGTGTCATGACCGTACAATGACCACAGCTCCTCTGCCAGATGGGGGGCAAAAGGTGAAATGACCCTGGCAAAACAGCAGGCAGTTGATTGAGTGACCTTTTCCTTTTTAATGCAAAGGTTCGTAAAGATCATCATTTGTGAGATTGCTGTGTTGAAACGGAGGTTTTCAATGTCCTGCCCCACCTTTTTTATCGTCTGGTGAAGGCTTTTAAGCACTTCCGGATCCTCTTCACCAGATTCTGTAAGATTTGCCGGGTCGCTGAAGAATCTGAAGGCACGGTTGAGGAATCCATGAACGCCTTTAATGCCGGTATCCACCCAAGGTTTGATGACATCGAGCGGACCCATGAACATTTCATACAGCCTCAGGGAGTCGGCCCCGTATTGCCTGACAATGTCATCGGGATTGACGACATTCTTGAGCGATTTTGACATTTTGGCCACAATCTGCCTGAGCTCCTCACCTGAGGCTTTATGGTAAAAACGGCCTTCTTTTTCCTCGACCTCGTCGACTGGAATCTTGGCACCGGCAGCGCTTTCGTATGCGTAGGCAAGGATCATCCCCTGGTTGAAAAGCTTCCTGAAAGGCTCATCCGTTGAGACTATGCCAAGGTCAAACAGCACCTTGTGCCAGAAACGGCTGTACAGCAGGTGCAATACGGCATGTTCGGCACCGCCGATGTAAAGGTCCACCGGCATCCAGAAATTCTCTCTTTCCTTTGAAAAGGGTTCCGAGTTATTAAGGGGATCCGTAAAGCGCAGATAATACCAGCAGGAGCCGGCCCACTGCGGCATGGTGTTCGTCTCCCGGCGTCCCTTTTTGCCATCCCTGACCACGGTGAGCCAGTCCCCCGCATTGGCCAGGGGCGACTCGCCATCCTTGCCGGGAATGTACCTCGTAAGATCGGGCAGGGTAACCGGAAGTTCGCTTTCGTCCAGCACCCCGATCTCGCCATCCTCAAAGTGTATGACAGGGAAGGGCTCGCCCCAGTATCGCTGCCGGCTGAAGAGCCAGTCTCTCAGCTTATAGTTGACGGTGGCCTTGCCCAGCCGCTGTTCTTCAAGCCAGCCGATGATGGTCTGCAATCCCTTTTCCTTGTTCATGCCGTCAATGGAAATACCCCGCAGCGGGTCGGATGAGTTTATGTAAATGCCGTCTTCCGTCCAGCAAGCCTTCCCCTCCAGCACCTGCAGCCGGAGGGCAGGATCAGCCCCTGCGGGATCCATGATGCAGATAACCGGCAGGTTGAATTTCACAGCGAATTCAAAGTCTCTTGTGTCGTGCGACGGCACGGCCATTATGGCCCCGGTGCCGTAGCCGATGAGCACGTAATCAGCGATCCAGACCGGTATTCTTTTCCCGTTGACGGGATTGATGGCATAACGGCCGGTGAACACTCCGCTTTTTTCTTTTGCCAGGTCAGTTCGGTCAAGGTCGGATTTAAGGGATGCCAAACGGATATAATCACGGACAGCAGATTTCCTGTCCCCGGTGGTGATTTCATCCGCCCACTCGTGTTCCGGCGCAAGTACCATATAGGTGGCACCGAAAAGGGTGTCGGGGCGGGTGGTATATACCCGGAGTTTTTTTCCAAGGCCTTCTATTTCAAAATCCACTTCAGCGCCCGTGGACTTTCCGATCCAGTTGCGCTGCTGGTCCTTGATGCCGTCAGGCCAGTCAAGTGTGTCAAGACCGTTAAGGAGTCGTTCGGCGTATGCAGTGATCCTGAGCATCCACTGCTTCAGATACCGGCGTTTCACGGGATTCCCGCATTTCTCATGCGAACCGTCGTTGAGCACTTCCTCGTTGGCGCAGACGATGCGGCAGTGATCGCACCACCAGACCTGGGCGTTGTCATAATATGCCAGCCTTTTGCCATTGGTGTACGAGTCAACAGCCTTCTTGCCCCCGGCCCTTACCGCCGCAGGTATCTCCAGTTCGCTTATGGGACGGCCTTTCTGCAGTTTTTCATCAAACCAGGTGTTGTAGAGCTTTGTGAAAATCCACTGGGTCCACTTGTAATAACCAGGGTCGGTCGTGTTGATCTCCCGGTCCCAGTCATATGCCAGACCCAATGACTTTATCTGCCTCCTGAAAGTGTCGCAGTTGCTTTTTGTCGTTATGGCCGGGTGGGTGCCTGTCTGTATGGCATACTGCTCGGCCGGAAGGCCAAAAGCATCCCAGCCCATCGGGTGAAGCACGCAACAGCCCTTCATCCTTTTGTAGCGGGCGACGATATCGGTGGCAGTGTACCCTTCGGGGTGCCCCACGTGCAATCCGCTTCCGGAAGGGTATGGAAACATGTCAAGAATATAGAATTTTTTCTTTGAAGGATCTTCGACGGTTTTGAAAGTCTTGTTTTCCTCCCAGTACTGCTGCCATTTCTTTTCAATGGCACTGAAATTGTATTCCATAATGGCGGTACAGAAGCTTTGTGAAGGGCAAATGTAGAAAATAAAAGTTTACTGCCTGTTCTGTACGGTCAAATGATTTTGTACCATATTTTGTCTGTTTAAAACTTTGACCGGCCCCGATTTTTAAATACTTTTGCAGGCACAGGCAACTGACCGCTTGCTGAGTAATTGCTGACCGGCCCCGTAGTTCAGCTGAATAGAACGTCAGATTCCGGTTCTGAAGGTCGTGGGTTTGAATCCCGCCGGGGTCACAAAACAAACGATGCTCCGCCAGGAGCATTTTTTATTTGAAGGGTGCCTGAAGCCGGAGGCTTCATGGCGCATGACAAATGAAAAAATGATAAGCAGCTTTGCTGTGACATCGTTTGTTTTGTTCGACCAGTCTGAGACGGGATCACGAACAATGTGAGTAATCCGGTTGCGGCGAGCAACAAACAGACAAGGAGTCCGGAAAATCTGTATTCCATCCCTTTTTCTGGTATACGTTAAATTTTGGTACCATACGCGCTGTCATTTCTTAAAATCAAAATGCACCACGATACCTCCCCTGAACCAGGCTCCGGGCTGGACAATACCCCCGATATCATAATAGCGCACATTAAAAATATTGGATGCTTCTGTATACAAAGTGAAATGCCGGTCATTCCAGAATATCCTTGCATCTGACAGCCAGAATGGTTTATGTGACAGAACCTGTCCCGCCGGATTCTGATAGACGCCATTGCGGTCCTGGTAAGTCAGCCGACCGGAAAAATACAATTTCCATGCAATCCGGAAATCAACACTTGATGTGATCTGGTGCCTGAGATTGTCAATTGCGTATTTTGAAAGCATGTAATTCCGGTTCGAATCGGCCTGCAAAAAAGCATAGGATATACTGAAAGACAGGATTCGTTTAAATATACTTGTTTCTGTCGGCGTCATCGTCAATGAACATTCGATACCGGTATAGCTTATTCTTGCATAATTTCTGCTTCGCCAGATGATGCTGTCCGGCGAAGGATCCTTTACCCAGTCGATCATATTATAGCCACAATGCCGGAATGCGCTGATATAGCCTTTGAGAGCCGCATTATTATATTTTATCCCTATTTCAAGGGTAGTGGCTTCTTCCGGAATTAACCGGGGATTGCCTTGTTGCGTCGGGCTTTCATAAAACATATCTGTAAATGTGGGCATCCGCAATGTTTTATTGATGGATGAATATAATTTGAGAGATTTGTTTATCCTGCAGCTCATATCAATTCCGGGATAAAATTTGAAACCTGCGAGGTCTGAGTTGTGATGAGCCATACCGCCTATGGTAATGACAAACCTGCGCCAGGAAACGGAATGCTCCGCATAGATACTGGCATTCATCCTGGTATAAAATTTTGTATAGAATGCGCTATCGAAGCGGGGTACTTTAATTGGTGCCGCCAACATATTCCCCAACACGTTGCTGAAGATGTGTTCTCTGCGAAAATCAATGCCCAGACTGGTTGTTCCGAAACGATGTGCTGACGAGACAGACAGATTAAAGCCTGCAATATGCGTTTGATGATGGTTAAAGGGCACAGAATCATTATTCCGTATAAGTTCAAAACGATCGAGATGCCGGCGGAGGTAAAAGACTGGAACAAACTTTATTTTGGTGTTGCTTTGGTATTTTAAGCTCACAAATTCTGCTTCTGTTGATTCAAATTGTTTTGGATATTTTATTGAATAGAAACCATTTGCACCAAAATCTTTTAAAAGGTACCCTGCCTGAAAGTCAATTTTGCCGGATTGCGAATTATACTCTGCCTGGTAAAATATACTGGCATTGGAAAAATCGGTATTATTGATATATCCGTCGGAGGATATGTGGTTGATGCTTAGATAATGTTTGAAGTCACCAATGACATTTGAAACATTAGCCATTGCCTTGTATAGTCCAAACTGACCAAGCATTCCTGATGCTTTGACATAATTGGATTTGCTTTGGCCGGTAATGATGTTGACGGCTCCATTGAATGCATTTGGTCCAAAGGATTTGGCCGCAGGACCCTGCAGAATTTCAATGCGCTCTATGCTTTCAATGTCTATCGGCAGGTTCAGGTTGTGGTGTCCGGTTTGAGGGTCTGTGATGTTGATGCCATTCAGAAGGATCAAGGTCTGATCAAACGTTCCTCCCCGGATGTTTATATCGGCCTGCACCCCAAGGGGCCCTCGTTGTCGGATATCCACTCCGGCGATGTATCGGAGCAGGTCATTGAGGTTTTGAGCAGGCGCCCGTTGAATTTCAGATTTTGAAATGATGGTAACAATACGTGCTGCCTGTTGTGCTTCAACCGGTGTGCGCCTGGCAGTAATCACCACTTCATTAAGCTCATAGCCCTTGATTTGTATGCTATCGTTATTGATTTGCGCTTTGATTGCCTCAGGTATGGCCATTACAGAAAAAGCCATACATAATGTCAGAATTCCCGGCCCGTTGCACAGGCTATTTAATATTGACAAATGTTTAAGATTCAAACTGCTACAAGTCATTATTGAAATGACCGGATACTTCAATGATTGCCTCGTTCTGAGAAGAAATTTAATATAATGTCATATTGTGCCGAAGAAAAGCAGTAAAATGCTCAGTGTGATGTAACAAAGAATTAACCGGATCTTCTGTCACTTCACCATTGGGGTTTAAATATACACTATTATTGCATTAATTCGATATTCTTTTAATCCTGCTTTAACGATGAACAGGCGTACTTTACAGCTTAAATATTGCCTGTTAAATATAACTGAATTGATTTTCAAATTAATTTGTTTTTTGGGAGAGGGCAGGTCGCGATCACCGGTGAGAAAAATACATAAAGTTTATATGTTATTTCTTTTTGCGAATTCCGTTAGTGACATGCCGTAGATTTTTTTTGAAAGATCTGTTGAAATACGAAAGGTTATTAAAGCCGACTTCAAGAGAAACCAGAGTGACATTTCCGAAATTTTGTTTTAACAAACCGGCTGCTCTTTTCAGACGTATGGTTCTGATCAATTCTGTGGGAGAATGTGCGGTAAGCTCATATAACTTGCGAAACAGCATGCTGCGGCTCATATTCATCTCCTGACGGAATGGGGGGAATAAATTTATTTTCAAAAAACTTGCATGTTAAGAAAATTCATTTTATATTTGAATGACCGTTCATTCAAAAAATTATTTATATTATTTTCTGTAAGATTGTTGTCTGATTAAGCATGTCACCCAGAACTCCTCAGCAGTTTCAGGAAATGAGGGAAGAAAAAACAGCCCTCATCATGGATGTCGCTTTGGAACACTTTGCCAGCGAAGGGTTTTACAAGACGACAATTGAACACATCGCCAGGCATGCCGGGATTTCAAAGGGACTTATGTACAATTACTTTGAAAGTAAAGAGGCCTTGCTAAAGGCAATTGTTCACAAATCCGTGAATGAAATTTACAGGTACATGGATCTTGACAAAGACGGACTTCTTTCCGGGGATGAATTCGAATTCTTTCTGAGAAAAATTGATGCCATGCTCAAGGAGAAAAAGTACTTTTGGCGATTATGGCTGCAGCTTTTTATGCAGAACGATGTCAGGACACAATTTCTGAAAGCCTCACCGGAAACGGACTCCCTGCCGCATCCGGGCCATGAACCCGGAGACAGTTATTATCCCTCGCAAATCATGAATATGTTCACCGGTTATTTTAAGGCAAAAAAGATGGATGGGGGAAAAACATATGACCCTGCCGGCGAAATGGAACTGTTCTCTGCGGTTCTTCTGGGTTATGTGTTTCAGGTGGCCTTTTCAGAGAAAAACGATGATGAAGCCAATAAAAGATTAATTAACAGGATTATTCAATTGTTTAAATAAGTTACTTATGAAAGGCAAATTCTTGTATGTGCTATTTCTTTTGTCTATGTTGACAGTTCCGCTTTATAATTCCTCGGCACAGTCTGTCAGCGCCACCGATATTGTCAGAAAAGCCGATGAAAAATTCAACGGCGAAAAAAGCAGCTACAGCGTTATGTCAATGACAATCATCAGACCGGGATGGCAACGGACAATCGAATTCAAGAGCTGGACTCTCGGAAGGGATTATGCACTGACCCTGATCACTTCACCTGCAAAGGAGGCAGGCCAGTCATTCCTTAAGAGGGGATCTGACATGTGGAACTGGAATCCCACGATCAGCAGACTGATAAAACTGCCACCCTCCATGATGTCGCAGGGCTGGATGGGATCGGATTATACACACGACGATATTCTTAGGGAATCATCTGTCGTAACAGACTATACCCATAATATTATCGGGGAAGAAACCATTGAAGGTCGCCTGTGTTATAAAATACAGATGATCGCCAGGGAAGATGCCGCCATTGTCTGGGGAAAACAGATACAGTGGATCGATAAGAAAGATTATCTGATACTGAAGGCAGAATTGTACGATGAGGACGGATACCTGGTAAGGACTGAAACCGGCTCTGACATCAGGGTCATGGATGGCAGAACCATTACTTCAAAAATTGAACTTGTTCCGGAGGAGGAACCGAATAATAAGACTATTATTGTGATAAGGGAAATAAAATTCAATTTACCCGTTGAAGAAAGTTTCTTTTCACAGCAAAATATGAGACTGGTGCGCTGAGACGGAAATAATGACGTATATCGAAGGACTGACCAATTATGAAGGGCAGGTGACAACAAATGAACTATGGTGTGTAATTCCGGGCAATAACTACCTGTGCAGTTCATATAGCTGAAAGAAAAAATGTGCATGGGTTATCCATGGATGCGCAGGTTATACTTAAACTGACAAAATATATACTTATCAATGAAAGACGAATTGAAGATCGCATGGAGAAATCTCTGGAGGAACAGGCGCCGTACCATAATCACTTCTGCATCCATTTTCTTCGCGGTTTTTTTTGCAGTAATCATGAGATCATATCAGCTTGGTTCCTATGAAAACATGATAGACAATTTCATTGAATCCTTCACGGGCCATATACAGGTGCAACACACCCAATACCAGGATAATCCATTAATTGACAATTCTTTCAGGTATGATGATTCACTCGTTTCCAAAATTATGGAAATCGATAAGGTTGTTTCCGTCACACCGCACCTCGAATCCTTT